>CAZZZQ010000228.1:0-6086 GCA_964658405.1 uncultured Sphingomonas sp. | reverse complement strand
ACTATTACCGATTCGACCGGAGCCTTAATCCCGGGCGCACTCGTAATGCTGACAAACGCTGAAACGATGGTCGCAAAATCCGTCCAAACCAACGGCAGCGGTATTTATGTCCTATCGAATGTCCCTCCAGGTAAATATACCGTCCTAATTCGGAAAGATGGATTCGAAACGATTAAGCAGGTGGGCGCCGTTCTGGGCGTAAACCAGACCATTACTGCAAACTTCGAGCTCAAACTCGGGAATCAAAATATTGACATCACAGTCCAAGCAAGTACGGCACAACTCGAAGCGTCTACGGCTGAATTAGGAACAGTCATCGACGACAAATTAGTTGCAGATCTCCCTCTTAATGGACGACAGTTCACACAGCTTCTGATGTTGACTCCCGGGGCAAGTCGAGCCAACACAGCGCAGAACTCAGGTGGTGGGTTCTCTCCAACTGCTACTGGTCCAGCGTTCTTCCCGGCAATGCATGGTCAGAGCAACCGCTCTAATTATTTTATGCTGGATGGGATCAACGACACTGAGGACGTGTTCGCTACGTTTGCAGTGTCGCCAACAGCAGACGATATTCAAGAGTTTAAGGTTCAGTCACACAATGACGAAGCCAAATTTGGTGGAGTAACTGGTGGTATCGTGAATGTGGTTACAAAGTCCGGCACTGACCGCTTGCATGGAGCTTTGTGGGAGTTCAATCGCAACTCAATTCTTGGCGCGGCTCAGCCTATCAATTTCCAAAAGGTACCTCTTAATCAGAACCAGTTTGGTGGCAATGTGGGAGGCCCCGTTGTGATTCCGCATGTCTATAACGGGCGTTCCAAGACTTTCTTTTTTTTTAGTTACGAAGGATTTCGCAAAACAAGCGCATCCAGTTCTCTCTCACTTGTGCCTACCGCCGCAGAACTTGCGGGCGATTTCACGGGGGACATCATAAACGGAGCGCCGGTGAAACTTTACAATCCGTTCACCACGCGGCAAACTAGCCCCGGAGTGTATGTTCGAGATCAATATGCGAATAGTCACATCGACCCGTCGAACTTCAATCCCGTTATACTCGCGTACGAGAAACTATTGATTCCGACTGCAAATAAGCCGCTTTCGAATGGGACAAACTACCTCAACGCAACGCCATTTACTCAGAATCAAAACAATTTTAGCGGTCGGGCTGACGAAACCATTAATGCCTCAAATGCATTCTGGTTTCGTTATAGTACGGGGAATCAGACGGCCATCTCGAGTTCTTATCCCATTCTTGGCAACAGTACCACTGTCCAGTCAATCAACTATGGCATGAATTATCTACACACCTTCAATAGTTCAACGACACTGAACATCCAGTTCGGGCACAATTTTATAAACAATGTCACTGACAGCTTGTATAACATTGGAACTTCAGCCTCGATTCTCCAACAAGTTCCTTTCTCTTCAGCGTTTGCCTGCGGCCATGCACAGTATGGTGCTTCATCAGACTGTCTGGTTCCATCCGTGGGGATAGATGGGTATGCCGGTGGTGGGGAAAGCAGTGGGCACAACAATCCAGGAACTGATCTCTACCAGTACAACGGGGATATTTCCAAAGTGTTTGGACATCATTTTCTACAGGCGGGCGGTCTTTTCATCCGAAGCCGGTTCGCTGCACAGGACTATAACGCCAATGTTGGCTTTACATCCTCGCAGACGGCTGACCCAAACAACGCTGGAACAACTGGCAATGCTCTGGCGTCTGCTCTCATCGGTGCGGTGGACAATTCTTATAATCGCGCTACTATTGCCGAGGTAAAAGGAGTCAAACTCATTGGCGGTTACTTACAAGACCAATGGAAAGCAACACATAATCTAACAATCAACGCAGGTCTACGTTATGACGTTCTTCTCTGGCCAATGTACGGTCCCTCTAGTACAAACTCCGACGCAATAGGGGAGATAGACTTTTCTAATGGAACCTACATCTTGCAGCGTTCCGTTGGAGATTGCTCGACGCTCAAAGTGGCACCCTGTATCCCAGGAGGTTTAGCAAGTCAGAGTAACGTCGTCATTTCGCCAGACGGGCACCTCTGGAGAAACTCATATGATAATGTCCAGCCACGCATAGGTTTCTCTTTCCAGATGAATAACAAGAGTGTGGTTCGCGGAGGATTCGGCCTGTTCTTCGATGAGTGGTCAAGTGTTAAACAGACAGTTCAAGGAATTGGTGGAGACTGGCCGTCTGTTTCTCAGCCGGCTGCTTCAAATCAGACACCACTCACTGCGGTGCCAACAGTGAATCCGGTGAACCCGCTCGCGGGAGTGTCGACGCTACCTCCGGCTACTCCATTTACTCAGCAGGCGTATTACCGTGATCCTCATGCAAAAAACCCTGAGTCTGAACAATATAATTTCGGATTTCAACACCAGATTAACGGCGTGACGACTTTAGAGGTTGACTACGTCGGCTCGCATACCTACAGGTTGGTGACCGGAGGTGGACTCTACAATGTGGCATTGACCCCGGGGCCAGGCAGTGCCGCGGTCGTCGCTTCCCGGAGACCATACCCGAACATCACCCCCACGAATTATGACCGTAGCAATGGATCAGCCAACTATAATGGCTTGGAGACAAGACTTTCTCAAAGTTTGTCACATGGTCTACAGTACATTGCATCCTATACCTATTCCAAAACAATGGACGTAGCCTGCGATGGTCTTTTTGGTGCGGAAGGATGCTCCGAGCCGGACCCATACAACATTCAGAACGATTACAGTGTCGCTGGGTATAATTTGAAGCATAATCTTTCAGTGAGTGCAACATACAACCTTCCGATCGGGCGTGGACGAGCGTTAAACATCAACAGTAGAGCATTAGAGGCGTTTGTAGGTGGCTGGCAGATAAATACCATTTATGCCTTTACTTCAGGGCTGCCTTATAACTTGACGGTCTCTGGAGATATTGCGAATACGGGAAACTCCGGCGACAGGCTTGATAGAGTTGGTAACCCAGAGCTTGCACACCCAACTCGTGAAGCGTGGTTCAACAAAGCAGCATTCGCTTCGCCTGCAAACTTTACCTTCGGGACCGAAGGGAGAAACGATCTTCGTGGTGCCCCATTCCAAAGCGCTGATATGTCCCTGTTCAAAAGTCTGAAGGTCAAAGACGTAGGTGATCTTCAATTTAGGGCAGAGGCGTTCAACGCTTTCAATCATCTAACATATGGCACACCCGGGAATAATATTAGTTCGACTAGTTTTGGTACGGTTACCTCGGAGCGAAGCACAGAGAGGCAAGTGCAGCTAGCAGCTAAATTTATCTTCTAGGGAGGGGTGCGCTGACCGCTATGTTTCTTGCAAAAGGACAAGCGGTCACGCATCCTAATGCTATCGCGGATCGATAAAAGATACTTGTTGTTGATTTCTCGTGTCCCGTGAATAACAGTTTTCGAGGCAGCCAGATTACAATATGCATCTTCAACCGACACGCTATTTCGGTGTGCCCATAACGGGGTCCCCCAGAAAATAAAGACAGAAGAGATCTAATACCCATATGTCAATCGATGCAGGTGATATAGTAAGACTCCTTCCGGTCCATGAAATCCCCAATTGCGACGAGGGGATGTTATCTATAGTCGCTTATCTAAGAAGCTGCTATTCGGTTGTCGCAGCGATTGATCACGGATCAGCAGTCTTCTACGAGGCGCAAGCTAAGCAACGTTCATTAGCACTGGAACTTCATCGAGCGAGTTGTAGAAATTGTAGGCAAGTGTGATGTATCTGTGTTCGAACGCGAGGTCCGTGACATGATGCTTCTCTTCTATCTCCGTAGCGGCCATCGATTCGATGCAGCATCCGGTGGTTGAGCTCCGAGACGCCACGAGGCGTGGGCGAGATCCTGGCATAGTTCTGCCCCCGGGCCGCCCTCTTTACAGCGTGTCCTTAGGGACTTGCTCCTATTCGGCGAGATCTTCCAGAGGCTTTGAAAAGATGCCTTTCGGAGATAGAAGAAAACTTGATCGCCCGGCATGAGTCAGCCAAAGGACGGGACCGTAAGCCAACACGGCACGAATGCCGGTCCGGACAACGCAATACGTTATGAATATACGCTTCGCGGGGGATGGAGCAGCAGAGACCTGGCATCCGCGTTTTACCTATCACAGCTTTCGTTATGTGGAGGCAACCGTAGAGCCCTTCGTGGGGGGGCTCCATTCCTGAGATTTCCGAGCTTATCGGGGACTTTGTGCATGCGGATTCAGCCATTACCGGGACCTTTGCGACCTCCAATGAGCTTTGGCAGCGCATTCATATGCTGATTGATCGGTCGGTGTTGTGCAATCTTGCGAGCATAGTTACGGACTGCCCTTCCCGCGAGAAACTTGGATGGCTTGAGCAGACGTACCTTAATGCAGGCACCCTGATGCTGAACTACGACCTCGCGGGGCTGTATGAAAAGGTAAGCCGAGATATTGTGGAAGCTCAATTGCCGAATGGCCTAGTGCCTTCGATAGCACCCGAATACGTACGATGCCGGGAAAGACACTCCATTTCGAGATTCGCCTGAGTGGGGCAGTGCAATTATTTTAAGTCTCTGGGCGCCGTATCAATACACTGGCGACACGGGGCCACTCCGGGAAATCTATCCTGAGATGCATCGTTACGCGGATTATCTCGGTAGTCGCACGGTTGAAGGCATGCTCAATTATGAATTAGGCGACTGGTACGAACATTGGGCCCGACGTGCCTGGACCTTCGCAGTTGACTAGTAGCAAGGTGACCGCAAGCGGCGTGTATTACGAAGATCTAGTTGTGCTTGCGAAGATCGCTGCGCTGTTGGGCCAAGTCAACGATGAAGCCATGTACAAAGCCCGTGCGGATCGGGAAAGCGTCCTATAGAACAAGGCACTTTTTCATCCAGAGAGCGGACAGTATGATCGTGGAAGCCAGACTGCTATGAGCGCGGCAGCGTGATGCAGACCAGCAATCTTCCGTTCTCCAAGTGGGAAGAGATCTTCAAGGACCCGATGACGACGGCAGCAGCCATCGACCGCCTTGTGCACCACAGCATCATCCTCGAGCTCAATATCCCCAGCTACCGCATGGAGCAAGCCCAGAAGGATCGGGCATCAACATCGGATCACGCAACAGCGATGGTCTGAGAGGGAGAGGAATCAGTTCAAACGACTACCGGGAAATCTAGTTGTCGTTGAGGGGAAAGACTAGTTGACGCCAGACACATTTCAGCGCATCACCCTTCCTGTAACTGTAATAGAATCTGAATCTGTTGTCTCGGGTAGCGCGGGCGGCCGTCCTTGGATTGACAACGTTATGTTAGCCAATCTGCCTCGAGTAATCTTCGATTGGCGACAGGGAGAGCACTCATTGAGGCGAAATTCAGATCCTTCGAGCTCCGAATCGTCCGGCAACTCAGTCGACTCCCAAGACACCCCTTGGCCGCCAAATAGCGTTGAAGAACACCCGCCACTCATCGTTGAAGGTCACAGTCAATCTCTTCTCTCTACGAGAAAACATCAACACCAACACCGCCACCGGACGGTGCTTCCTATCTATGATGGGCGCGATTCATCAGATGGAGCGGGAGCTGCGGGCTGAACGGGTAGCCGCAGGACGGGCCTCCGCAAAGGCGCGAGGGAAGACCGGAGGGCGACCACGCACCGATGTCGTCAAGTTGCGAGACGCGAAGGTGCTTTACGACAACTCCGGAAAGACGGCGGACGAGGTTTGCAAGGTCGTTGACGTCGGCAGACGCATCTTCTTCGCATACCTCGCTCAGCAGCGAGATCAGGCCTCAGCGGTCCTCACGGCCAATTAGACTGTTTCGAGGGGTTGGGCAAAAATAGCCTTCATGCAAAACGGTGACGCGCGTCATGTCAGGTCGAGAGTAGAGCTGCTCCTCTGGTGCGGGAACTTGCAGGGACCGCCGTTTTGCTATTGATGTGGCTTCATTATGCGCCCTGGCCGGATCCACCAAGGTGCCCGGCCTTACTCGGTGCAGAGACGGACGTCACATTCGGTCGTCTCTCCCTGGGAAAGAATCTTTTTACCAAGCGATCGCGTTGGGAAGGAACTCCGCAAAGAGATCATCGTAGTAGGGTTTCAAC
>CAZZZQ010000227.1:4906-6099 GCA_964658405.1 uncultured Sphingomonas sp. | reverse complement strand
CATAGGTGCAGACGCTGGAAGGGGCAGCGGTGCAACGCGAGGGTGCTCCACCGGAGTACGTGTACGGCGCCGGGTAGGCACCATTGGTAAAGGGAAACTCAAAGATATCCGAGTTGGTCGCGCTGACGCCGTTATCGTATCGAGTCGTGACGTAGAGATTGTCGTTTGCATCGAGAGCCACACCGCTGGTCTGTGGCGACGTGGCTGTTGCATCGAAGATCACGAACGGTGCGCCGCCGTTGGCAGGGTACTCGTAAACCACCGAGTTGCCGCCGGAGTTGATGAAGACATCGCCGAACTTGTTCGAGACGACATTGCCAAAGACGCCGTTGAACGAGGTGGAAAGTGAGGTCTGTGTGTAGAACACATACGGGACTGCAGCCTGACCGAAGGCAGTCGAAGCAGTCATCAGTGTGAGCCCGAAGGCGAGCGCTGCCCCGGCCTTGGTGCGAAGTTTCGCAAACCGGCCGTACAGGGCGCGGGCGATATTTTTGCGCGTCATGTCTGTTCTCCTAAAGCGAGCTTCCGCGTGAAATCTGTCAATCTATCCCGATGTCCTGGCTCAATCTGTGAGCCAGGACGACCTGTATTCCTAGAAGGTGAACTTCGCCCCAAGCTCCACCTGGCGGCGACCGGTCTCGAAGGTAGTCCGACCAAAGTACTGGTCGTTTCCGTTGGTTCCGATCGGAAACTGCAGCTGTAGAGCAGTTGGCTGCTTGTTGCTGAAGGTCGAGATGGGATGGTTGATGAAGTTGAACCCTGCAAGGCGGAGTTGGAGGTTCTTCTTATCCGAGATTGCGAAGTTCTTGATCGCCGTTATATCGGTATTGAAGTATGCCGGGCCGTGCAGGTAAGGATAGATAAACTGACCGTTGTCGCCACCCTGCGTCGGAAGCGAGAAACATTCGGCGCGCATGTACTGCCCCTTGTCAAGATTCGCAGCAGGGTTGCACGTCAACCGTGGCTGAAGCGAGACATCAGGCGTACCGAGGTAGGTCAGGTTCGAGATCGAGTAGCTCTGCTGAGAGGCCGTCGCCGGAACAAATCCCTGGAGCGCAAAGTTGGCGAGGTAGTTGGTGGCCTGCAGGTCCGGGCCACTCTGAAGACCGAGATAGCCGGAGACCTCCCAGCCATTCAAGGCGCCCTTTAGCAGACGATTTCCCTGGTAGACGGTGCCTGCGTTGTAGTCGTAG
>CAZZZQ010000227.1:1490-4896 GCA_964658405.1 uncultured Sphingomonas sp. | reverse complement strand
TAGTACGCGTTGAAGATGTGACTGCGGTCGAAGGACTGTACGCCGTAGTTATTTCGCATATTGAACGAGTCACCGGGAACGCCGTTGAAGTAGGACCCCCGGACGCCAAGTGCCTTGCTGAAGGTGTAATTGACCCCGTACGTCAGCTTCCCTTGCTTCGGTTCAACGTGAGCTGAAGAGCGTTGTAGTTGGAGTAGAGCGTATGGGCTTCAACATGCAGAGTGCGATAGTGCGGAAAGGGGCGATAGTCGTTCTGCTCTTCATTCGAGATGCCCGGGATGTTCGCTGCCGTATAGGTCATGCCATAGAACTTCGACCCTGGATTCGGATTGGCGCGGAAGAATGAACCGACCGGAATCGCATTCGCATTATCCGCATAGATCTGCTGGTTGCTGCCGGAGTTGACCAGGTACTTGCTCTGATTTCCAGCGTAGCCAATGGAGAAGATGAGATTTTTGGGCATCTGCTGAGTGACGGTAAAGCTATAGGTGCTGGTCAGCGGCGATTGCGTATCTCCGGCTTGCAGGCCATACACGTCGCTGGTTGTCGTTGGAAAGTTGGTGGCCGTCGTGGTGAACGTCGACGAGGCACTCGGACTCAGGTTCAACTGTTGTACATATGGCATTCTCAGGCCTGGGAATGAGCCTGGGTTGGTGATCGAAACGGTGCGCAGACCATTTGTTGTCGAGAGTGTGTTCTGGGCATCGCGCTGACCTTCATGGAAGCGATACTGCCCGAAACCGCCGCTGATCGTTGTTTTGCCATTCCCGTAAGGATCGAAGCTGAAGCCCACGCGCGGCTCATAGAAGAAGAGCCGTGTATCCCACCCACCTTTGGGAGCAGTCGAATCGATCCCGTTCCAGCGAAAGCCGGGGAGGGGGAGGGTCGAACTGTTAATGGGATCGTTTGCATACAGCTCCGGATGCCAGATGGCTGCGCCCTGACCATGCTGGTCCTGCCATCTGCCAAGATGCTCAAAGCGCAGGCCAACCTGAATATTGAGGTTCTTGCGAACCTTCCAATCGTCGTTAATGTAGAAGGACGTTGACCAGTTGAGCACGTTGATATGGGGGATGATATTTGCCTGGGTGTAGCCGGAAAAACTACCCGTAATAAAGTTTGCAAGCCCATTGCTGGTTCCGCCGGAGTATCCGCAGTACGGATCGCCAGCGGTGTAGCACGTGCTGTGAAACGTGGTGGTGGTCGCTGAACCCGGTGTATTCGGCAGGGTAAAGGTCGGCGATATGTAGTAGTTGCTGATGCCGCCGTTGGTCGGGTAAGCGCCCACGTTGGTCTCGAGATCATTGACCGAAGGCCGTTCGACCTGGAAGCCCACCTTCACCGTGTGCCTGCCGATGCTCTTGGTCAGGTTGTCGCCGACCCCCGGGACGAGGGTCTTGCTGTAGATAGGGCCAAAGCTGTAGTCAGGAGAAATGCCTACGGGGAGGCCGTCGTAACCATAGTCGAGCAGAGTAGGGAACTGCTTGGTTCCATTGTTGTAGGCCCCGGAGTATGGATAGCCGATTGCACCGTTGAAGAGCTTGCTTGGGTCGCCAGCGCTGTCAATATGGTCGTTATACGTGCCATTGATAAAGAGCTCGTTCGTGACCGAGGCTGAGAAGGTCCGGGTGAAGTTGAAGGCAAGGCTATGCGTATGCAAATTGCGCTTGGTTCCACCCGGTGTCAGGACGCCGCCGGAGTTTTCCGCTGCATAGTAGTCCGAAGCCTGCGGGACAAAGGTGTCCCCATCTCAACGTTGTAGGTCAGCGAGAAGGTGTTCCGCTCCGATGGCTTGAAGTCGAGCCGTCCGCGGGCCTGCCAGAGGTTGTTGTTGACCAGGTTGACGTTTGAGTAGTTGAAGCCCCCGGCAGTCGTCTGCCCGTTCGGAGTGTTCGGAAGCGGGAAGGAGTTCAGCTGTGCGACGGCGCCGGCATCGAGATAGGGCGAGAGGCAGTCTGAACCCGTGTTGCCATTGCACGAGATCGCCTGACCAAGCGGGCCGGAGATCGGCACCACAGAGATATTTGCGTAGGTTGTACTTTGGACAGCCTGCGTGCCAGGAGCGGCGTTCGCACCGCCGGTGCAGTTTGCGGCGTAGTTATACGCGCAGATGGGTGAGCCGGGCGGGAGGTACTTCTGCAACTGCGCGAGACTGAAATCACCCTTGCGCATCGCGGCCGTAGGAACGAGCGCGGTCTGGAGCGCGCTCGAAACGTTGCCGTAGGCGTACGTGTTGCGCTGGGCCAGGTCTTCTCCGCTTACAAAGAAGGTCAACTTCTTGCTGTGATTGAAGTTGGTACCGGGAATTTTGATTGGTCCGCCAAAGGTGCCGCCGGGGTAGACGTAGCGATCACTTGGCTTGGCAAGGTTGATGAGGGGATTCCGGCTGAAAGCGTCGGTCGCATTGAGGGCGCCGTCGCGAGCATTCACATACAGCGACCCGTGATAGTCAACGCCGCCGCTCTTGCCGACTGCGTTGATAACGAGTGGACCGTTCGCCGTGTCGGCGCCGAAGTTCTGCTGCTCGACCTTGACCTCTGCCGTGGAGTCCGGATTGATGTTCTGAAGTCCCCCGGAGTACGTTCCCGGGTCGGTCAGGTTGGCACCGCCGGACCGGATGCTGACTCCGTTGGTGGGCGAACCGCTCATGGAATATCCGGAGGCCGCCCCGCCGATCTGAGTGTTGCTGTTATCAAACGCGGAGTTACTCACCGCGGACTGGTTGCCGGCGTTGCCGGTGGAGATCGCAGAGCCGGGCAGGATCTTGAGAAGTTCCGTGACCTCACGACCCTGAAGCGTGAGTTTCTCTATCGTCGCCGCAGTGATCAACGAACTGCGCTCACCGCTGTCGTTGACGCCATTCTGACTTTCGGCGCTGACGTTGATCACCGTATCCTCGGAGCCAGCCTTCAGAGCAATCAGCGTGAGCGTTCGGTTGTCGCCGGGATTCAGGTGGATGCCGGTAAGGTGGTAGCTTTCGAAGCCAGGGTAGCTGATCGTGATGTCGTAATCGCCAAAGCTGACGCTGGGCAGGGTAAAGATCCCTGAACTATTCGTCTTGAGGGTGTTCGTGACTTGTTGTTGCGATTCACCACGACGACAGTGGCTCCGGGAACAATCGCTTTATCTGTATCAGTAACGGTACCGGAGATCGTAGCAGTAGTGCCTTGTGTATGCATGTTAGTAACAAATACAACAAGCAACAGCGGCAGGATTAGAACGTAGAGTGTTGCAGTTCGTCGAGCAAAGGCAAAAACGGGAAATTTCATAGGCCTCCATAAGCCGCAGTTGCGCTGGCTCGCCCTATATTTTTTTTAATATCGATAACAGGGGCTATATATACACATCGCAATAAAGCGTTGTCAAACAATTTTTGCAAAGCTCAGAACAATGGGACTTAGAGTTT
>CAZZZQ010000227.1:0-1480 GCA_964658405.1 uncultured Sphingomonas sp. | reverse complement strand
CTTTTTATTTCCAGGTTCTTCTTTCACACGAAGTCACTGCCACACTTCTGGATGCTGATCGATCAAGTTGATGAGTCGGTTGGAGATAGACTCATCATCTTTGACGGAAGGATGCCAGTGACACCCGGTCATGCTCAGACCGTTCATCGGAATAAAAGCGATGCGCGTTTCGCCGTTGCGCTTCAGGGTACTCACCACCTTCTGCACCTCTGCCTGGATCTCTCCACTGGATCCGTCAGTTGCCCATAAGATCAGGAGAGGATGTGGGTTACGCATGCGAATGGATTCAACGAAACGAACATAAGTAGCTTCATAGTCGGCATGTAGTTCATCGCGCGACTTCCAACGCTCGCTCGCATGAAGCGGGGTCGCGAAGGCGTTCGTGCCAAGGGCGATGACGATCACCTGCGGATGCCATAACGGATCGGAGTATAGTTTGGCCTTATCCAGAAGCGTGTAGGGGTAAGCAATCGGCACCGGGTCACCTGGACTTCCGTCGTAGTTACGGACGATGCCATGGCCGGAGATAGCATTGACCTGGTAGTCAGCGCCATAATGGGCTGCGGTAAGAGGGCCAAAGGCCTTCGAGTTGTCAGTGGCGGCCCAGAGCTCATCCTTTGAGCAGGTGCGCGTGGCAGAGATGTTCCCGTAGCCAACGGTGTGAGAGTCGCCAATAAATTCGATTTGACGGTTCTGATGGGGCGCTGGAAGGGCGACGCCGGTGGCAGGCAGTGCGAAGCCATCAAAGCTGATGGTGTGGTCCTGGCTTTCACTGACCACTTGGATGCGGACCGTGTGGTTACCCGCTGATAGACCGGAGATTCGATAGACGCCGGCCTCGGGCTGGATGAGCGGAGACGCGTCCTGATCGTCGATCCGCAGGTAAAGCAGTTGCTTCCCCGAACCAAGTTGAAAATAGGCCTCAGACCCCTGAAATCGGGCGATGAAGTAGGTCCCGGGCCACTGATATACAAGTCGCCTGCCGCCGAAGTCTCTTAGAGTGGAGTCTTCATCGACACGCATTCGACCCCCAGCATAGAACGGCAGAGGGTGGAGGGCCGCTGGAGTGGGCACCTTCGAGACCAGCGGCGGTTGGGCAAAACAGGATTGCGCCACGGTAAAGCTCCAGGCGGCGGCGAGGATGAAGTTTCTCAGGAGACTGCTCATGGATTCACTCTCTCAGAGGCTTGCTACTGATCGCCTCGGCTGGTCTTAGTACTAAGGATGCATCGCTTCACTGCGAGCTAAACCTTCGTGCTTCTCGGAGGGAGCATGAAGAGGTTCCATGGTCGCTTGAAGAGTCTTCAGCATCGAGTCGCGAAGGTCATGCGTTGGGTGGTCAGGCCAAGTTCTCCGCTTAAGACGCTTAGTGCGCCGGAGGACCGAGCCGTCTCCCTCGGCACAGACCTTCAACTCCCGTCCTCAGGTCCCTGGTACCAACACAACACTGCTTGACGAATGATAATAATTCTCGTTTACT
>CAZZZQ010000226.1:0-6139 GCA_964658405.1 uncultured Sphingomonas sp. | reverse complement strand
AAAACTTCCAGACCGGCGACGTCAGGGTCCGCCCGAAGAGCTATCCCACCACCTGCGAGCACTGCGCCCAGCGCATTCTCTGCCGGCTGGACATCACGCTGCTTGAAGATGACCAACCCGACGATGACCAGAATGACGCGGAGACCGAACGTGGCTAATCTCTTCCTGGTCGACCAGCAAACTGCCCCGTCGAAGACGTCTGCAAACCGCCCTCCAGACTGGCAGCAGCGTGAGGCCGCGCTCGATATCCGGCAGTCGTGGATCATCGAGGCTCCGGCTGGCTCCGGCAAGACCGGCCTCCTGATCCAGCGATTCCTCAAGCTCCTCGGCGACGAGAGTGTGACCGATCCCGAGCAGGTCATGGCCATCACCTTCACGGTCAAGGCCACGAGCGAGCTGCGGGAGCGCGTCCTGTCACAGCTTGAGGCGGCCAGCCGGAGCACTCCGCTTGCGAGCGAGTTCGACCGCCTGACCCGCGAACTTGCGGAGGCTGTGCTGGTTCGTGACCGGCTCTTCGGCTGGAATCTGCTCGATAACGCACAACGGCTCCGCATTCGCACCATCGACTCCGTCTGCGCTGAAATTGCACGGTCCCTGCCGATCCTGTCGGGCAGCGGCGGACAGCTTTCGCCGGTCCTCGACGCGGCTCCACTCCACCGCGAAGCGGCGCGACGGACGCTGATGCAGTTTGGCGGGCGCGACCCGGCGCTCACCGACGCACTGCGTACGATCCTGCTGCATCGTGACGGCAACCTTGGCGATGTTGAGCGACTGCTTGCCGAGATGCTGCAGTGGCGGGATCAGTGGGGCGACCTGATCCCGCTCAGCGGTGCGGACCTGACTGATGAGGCGCTCGAAGCTACCGTCCTTCCGAGGCTGGAGCTTGCCCTGGACCACGCCATCTGCTCCGGGCTGACGCGGCTGGCGAAGAGTGTGCCGCCGGAGATTCTCGAAAGCCTTGCCAACCTGGCCGGTCATATGGGGGATGCGGAGGGCTACAAAGGAACGCCCTCCCCCATCTCGCTCTGCAAAGGCCTCCATACGGCTCCCGGAGAGACAGCCGAGCATCTGGAACACTGGCGCGCGCTGATTCATCTTCTTACAACGAAAACAGAGGGCACATGGCGAAGTGAGCGCGGGCTTACCGGCAAGAACTTGGGATTTGAATACGACCGGAAAGTACATCATCCGCAGCTCGTCGCCATCCTCCGCGAGATCTCACATCGCGACGACCTCATCGAGGTCTTTGGCCAGACGAAAACTCTTCCTCCGGCGAAGTATCCCGAGGAGCAGTGGGATGTTTCCAAAGCGCTCTTTCGCATCCTCGGCCGCGCCCTGATCGAGCTCCAGTTCGTTTTCGCGGAGCGGGGAGAATGCGACTTTACAGAGCTTGGCCTGCTTGCACGGACCGCCCTCCGCCGCGATGAGGATGGGGACGACCTGGCTGCCGCCCTCGGGCTGCGCCTCCAGCACCTGCTGGTCGACGAGATGCAGGACACCTCGACCAGCCAGTACGACCTGATCCAGCAGCTTACCCAGGGCTGGGACGGGCAGAGCCAGACGGTCTTCCTCGTCGGCGATCCGAAGCAGTCCATCTACCTCTTCCGCCAGGCACGGGTCGAGCGTTTTCTGCGAACCATGCAGACAGGCCTGCTCGGCGATCTGCCGGTGCAGTCGCTGCGCCTGACCGCAAACTTCCGCTCGCAACGCACGCTGGTCGAACAGGTCAATGCAGATTTCTCGCTGCTCTTCCCGCGCGAGGTCTCGCCTGATCACCGCGAGGAGGTTGCTTTTGTGGCCGCTGAGCCGGTGCGTCCGGCGACCGACACGGCTGCTCTCAGCTGGCACATTCACACAATTCCATCCACTCTTGCTCCGGCAGAGGCCACCTCCGCTCGGCAGCAGCAGACCCACGCGAACGCACAGGCGATCCGCGAGATTGCGCTTGCATGGCGCGCACGGCCGCTTCCTCCCGGGCGCAGCAAGCCCTGGAGCATCGCCGTGCTTGTTCGCTCGCGCACCGTGCTTACCGAGATCGTCGCCGCCTTCAAAGAGATTGGCGATGACGGCCCGGTTCCCTTTCGAGCCGTCGATATCGAGCCGCTGGGTGATCGTCACGAGGTCCTCGATCTCTTCGCCCTCACACGGGCGCTGCTGCACCCTGCCGACCGTGTCGCGTGGTTTGCGATCCTGCGTGCGCCGTGGTGCGGGCTGACGCTCGCCGATCTCCACCAGCTTGCGGGAGCGGACGACTCCAGCTGGGCAGAGGTCGCTGTCGAGGAGCTGATCAGCCGGCGCGGCGAACTTCTCAGCCCCGATGGCTGCCAGCGGCTCGAGCGCATCTGGACCGTGATGCAGTCGGCTGCGAGACAGCGCGCCCGCATGACGACCGCTCAGCTGGTCGAACGGTGCTGGCGGTCGCTCGGCGGCGATGTCTGGCTTGACGCGGAGTCGACGCAGAACGCGCTGCAGTATCTCCAGCTTCTGGATCGGCTTGAGTCCGACTCCAGATCGATCAGCATCTCCACGCTCGAACAGAACTTGAAGAAGCTCTATGCGGCACCGGCCATTGCGCCTGGAGCGGTCGACCTGATGACCATCCACGGGTCCAAGGGGCTGGAGTGGGACGTGGTCATCCTTCCCTCGATCGAGCGGCGCGGGAGGAACTCGCAGGCACGGCTCCTGACCTGGGCCGAGCTTGACTCCGGTGACCCGGACGCCGCCCACCTGATGCTTGCGCCGGTCGTCAGCAAGGGTGAGGAGTCGGGCGAGCTGAATGGCTGGCTTCGCAGTATCGAATCGGCCCGCGAGGCCGCGGAGCGCAAGCGTCTCTTCTACGTCGCCTGCACCCGGGCGCGCGAGGAGCTTCATATCTTTGCGGTCCCCGGGGCGAAAGACGGCACAATCACCGCAGCGGCGGACAGCCTGCTGAAGGCCGCCCTGCCCGCTGCGCAACAGCATGCCGCTTCGGAGTTTGCGGTCGCAACGCAGGGAGAGGAGCAGGAGCTTCAGATGGCGGCAGCGGCTGAAGGTCGACCGGCACCGAAGCTGCACCGGCTCCCTGCCAGCTTTAATGTCGCGGCACGATTCGCTGAGCACACGCCGCTCCAGGCTGAGGCAGCCGAGATTGCTCCGCGTGCGGCCAGCTTCGAGCGGCCCGAGGGCTCCTTCATTGCCCGTGCCTTCGGCAACGCTGTCCACGCGTTCATGGAGCTTCTAGGTCAGCAGATCGCTACTGGCGAGACGCCCGACTCGCTTTCGCAAACCCTTCCCAAATGGGCACCGCGAATTAGCGCTGTTCTGCGTGCCGAAGGGCTGGCGCCAGCTGTCGTCGATCGTCTCGCGCAGCGCGTTCAGACCGCCCTGAGCAATACGCTGAGTGACCCGATCGGGCGCTGGATTCTTGCTGCGCACAAAGGTGCCGGAAGCGAGCAGGCACTGACCAGCTGGGAGGATCAGCGAACCAGCATCCGGCTCGATCGCATCTTCCGCGCGTCTTCTGAGCCAGCGCTCGGTGGAGATGATTGTCTCTGGGTGGTCGACTTCAAGACGACCATGCATGGCCGCGAAGGCCTGGCTGCATTCCTCGAAAAGGAGCGGGAAAAGTACGCTCCGCAGATGTTGGCTTATGCGGCAGTTCTCGCGGAGGGCGATCCGGACCCGCGTCCGGTGCACATGATGCTCTACTACCCGATGATGGCTGCGCACACGTGGTGGAGCACGGAGTCGCCAGCCTGAGGCGGCCTAGACCGAGTTGTTGTGACGAACGTCAGCGCCGCGAACCCAGAAGATTACGTCCTCCGCGATATTCGTTGCGTGGTCGCCTACACGCTCGAGATTCCGCGAGATGATCAGCGCGTTCAGCGACTGGGGCGTGAGGTCCGAACGCTCTTTGATCAGCGAGCTCAGCGCATAGAACGCCGCATCGTTCATCTCGTCGACCTGATCGTCCATCGCCAGAACTTCTGTCGCCAACTCAGCATCGGCTTCGATAAAGGCCTGCAGTGCCTTGCGCACCATCGCGGAGGCCAGCGAAGCGAGTTTGGGGATATCAACCGGTAGATCGATGTTTGCGAAGGCACCCATCTCACGCACGCGGACGGCGATGTTGACGGCCTGGTCTCCCACGCGCTCGAGGTCAGCATTGATGCGAATGACGGACAGGATAAAGCGCAGGTCGATGGCCATCGGCTGCTCCATCGCGAGCAGGTCCAACGCCATCTGGTCGATGTCGCGTTCCAGCCGATTGATTGCCGGCTCCGACCGGAAGACGAGCTCGCAGATCGCGAGATCGCGCGTGCGATAGGCTTCGATCGAACGCTGAATCGCCTGCTCCGCCATCCCTGCCATGACCAGTAGGTGCTCCTTAAGATCGTCGAGGCTTTGCTGAAACTTGATGCGCGCCATCAGCCAAATCTCCCCGTGATGTAGTCTTCCGTCCGCTTGTCGCGCGGGTTCGTGAAGATCTTGTGGGTCGAATCGAACTCCACCATCTTGCCGTTCAGAAAGAAGCCGGTGTTCTCTGCGACGCGGGCCGCCTGCTGCATGTTGTGCGTTACGATCACGATCGTGTACTGGCTCTTCAGCTGAAAGATCAGGTCCTCGATCTTCGAGGTCGAGACCGGGTCAAGCGCCGATGCCGGCTCATCCATCAGCAGCACCTCGGGGTCGACTGCGAGTGCACGCGCGATGCACATACGCTGCTGCTGGCCGCCGGACAGGCTTGCGCCGGACTTCTTCTTCAGGTCGTCTTTGACCTCTTCCCAAAGGGCGGCAGACTTCAGCGAGCGCTCTACCGTCTCGTCGAGAATCTTGCGATTGCGAAAGCCGTTCAGCTTCAGTCCGCTTGCAACGTTGTCATAGATCGACATGGTGGGGAAAGGGTTCGGCCGCTGAAACACCATGCCGATGCGGCGGCGAATTTCAACCGGCGAGGCGCTGGTGTAGATGTTGACGTCGCCCATCATGACCGTGCCGGTGGCGCGTGCGATCGGGTTCGTCTCGTGCATGCGGTTCAGGCAACGAACGAAGGTCGACTTACCGCAACCCGAGGGTCCGATCAGCGCCGTCGCGTGGTTCGCGGGGATGTGCAGGTTGATGTCCTGCAGCGTGTGCGTCGATCCGTACCATGCGTTCAGATTCTCAACTTGGATCCCGACTCCCACTAGCTTGCTCCTTTAAGTGTGCCGCGGTTGGCGAAGATGCGGACGAGTGTAACTGAAACCATGATGAGCACAATCAGCACAAGTGAGCCGGCCCAGGCCAGGCGATGCCATTCGTCGTAGGGCGAGATTGCATAGACATAGATCTGCAGCGGCAGAGCGGCGATCGGCTCGTTCAGCTTGAAGCTCCAGAACTGGTTGCCGAAGGCCGTGAACAAGAGCGGCGCCGTCTCTCCGGCTACACGGGCGAAGGCGAGCATGCAGCCGGTGATGATTCCGGGCGATGCCGTGCGCAGGCTGACCGAAAGCACCGTCCGCCACTTCGGAACGCCCAGCCCGAGGGCGGCCTCGCGAATCGCAAAGGGCACCGTTGCCAGCATCTCTTCCGTCGTTCGCGTGATCGTCGGGACCATCATGATGCCGAGTGCGATTCCGCCGGCAAGCGCCGAGAAGTGCTTCTGCTGCATGACCACGAGCGAGTAGATGGCGATACCCATGACGATCGAAGGCACACCGTTGAGCACGTCCGCCGTGAAGCGTATCGCGTTCGCCAGCAGCTTTCCGCGGCCGAACTCGGCGAGGTAGACTCCGGCAGCAATGCCGACCGGAATTCCCATCAGGCTGGCGAGGATCAGCACAACGCCGGAGCCGACGATCGAGTTCGCCATACCGCCGCCCTCTTCGCCGACGGGCTTCGGGATCTGGGTGAAGAACGCCAGGTTGAGCGAGCTCGCACCCTTGTAGACGAGGTACACAAGGATCGCGACCAGCGGTGCAATGACGAGCACCGTGCTCAAGATCGCCAGCGCAGTGACGAAGTGGTTGGTCGCTGTGCGGGTTACGCGATTGAAGCGCATTGCCTTGGTGTTGAAGTTGATGGGTTGCGTACTCATCGATTAGCTCACTCTCGCTGGGGCGCCGCGCGTCACTGCCCAGACCAGCAGCCGTGCGATCGCATTGACAACGATCGTGACGAG
>CAZZZQ010000225.1:0-6151 GCA_964658405.1 uncultured Sphingomonas sp. | reverse complement strand
AGAATGGAACCATTCGAGGAACTGGAAAAGCGCGTCGACCTGATCGTCGTGACGGCCTACGGGGAACAAGGCAAGCTCGTGTCGAAATTCAGCGATCCAGGGGACATCTGTCGGAACCGCGATCAAGCCTGCCTCAAGCCTGCCGGCATAGACCTCCACCCGCTCTTCCTTACTCATCTGCGGCGGCCAGGGTATGATCTTGCTACGCGGAGAAACGCTCAGTCGCTTGGCCAGCACGTCGGCAAGCGCTCCGCCGGTCGATGCTTGTTCGATCAGAACGACATCAGGCGACCACCGCTTGTACAGCCGCTCTGCCTCGGCACATTGATCGGTAAAGCACATGCGCCGACGAAGGACGTCGAGCACAAGCCACCCTTCGCCATCAAACCCGAGTGTCATGCCGACCGTGAAGTCGCAGCCCGGATCCTCCTTGAGCGCAGTGTCCCAGCTCTGGACCACGAACTGGAGCTGACTGCGCGGAGGCGTCCTGTCGTACGTCGACAGCCATTCGAGACGAATGCGGTTGCCACCGGGCGCCACCGGGTTCTGGAGGTACTGCCCGGAGAATGCCGCCGCGCCCATCTGCAACCTGATCTCTTCTAGCGTCTCGCGGCTCTCGATCGACGGGGCGAGCACGTCGCCTGGCGACCGTTTGAACATCTGCCCACCGTAGAGCTGGATCGACTGCTCTTCCTGCGCAAGCGCTGGGAGGATCAACTCGTCCCACTTCCCCTTGTCCCGAAGATAGCCGATCACGTCGCGCTCATGCGTGCGCTGCTGGATCGCCAGGATGCCACCCGACGCCTTTTCATCGAAGCGGGTATAGAGCGACTCGTCGACAAAGGCGTTTGCTGCCTCACGCAGCGCCTCGGAGCGCGCATCGCCGACCTTGGTCAGGTCGTCGATGATGACATAGTTCGCACCGAACCCCGTGGCCGGGCCACTCGGCGTCACCGCCTTGCGAACGCCGCCCATGGTCGTCTCCATCTCCTCGGCAGTGTAACGCTTCAATTCGAACGAAGGAAACATCTGCCGGAACTCAGGATGCATCACGATCGTGCGGAAATCGCGTGCGTGTTTGCTGGCGAGATCGCTGCCATAGCTCGCCACCAGGATCTTGGCGGCAGGCTCCCGGCCCAGGATCCACGCGCATAGCGCAACCGACGCCATCAGAGACTTGCCGTGGCGCGGCGGCACTGCGATGAGCTGCCGCCGCCGTCGTTTGAGCGCGAACTCTTCCATGGCGAACGCCATCGCCAGCACGAAGTCTTCCGGGTGCATCGACTTATGAGGATGAAGGACCGAAAAAGCCCAGGTGTAAAACGCAAAGAAGTTGCTGCGGCGCAATCGCCGGAGCGGAGCAGCTGGAACAATCATTCCTGATCTCCAATGGTATTGTCCTTGGCATTGCCAAACATCTGCATGAGAAGCTGCAGCGCAGACAGCTCTCCGTCGGACAGATCAACCTCGTCCACAACGGCCTCGACCGTCGCTTGTAGCTCGGCGATCACCTGCGCACGATCGAGAAGGTGAGCGAACACCAGCCGTTGCGGGCCGGGCTTTCCGGCAATAGCGCTGTTGACCATATTAAGCGCGAGCACCTCGAGCTTGGTCAGGCTGCGCACGCGCCCACCCACATTGACCTCGACCTTAGACTTGAGCTCCTTGGCCAGCGCCACCTCCAGGGTTTTTGACCCCTTCTTGCGACCTGACCTGTTGCCGCGCTTGCCGCCGAAGCGTGTGTCGAGCGGCGGCTGCTTATAGCCGACGCGGTATGCCTTGGCAGAGGATTGCTCCTCCGCCTCGTCCGCCACATGGTCGTTTTGAGCGCGCAGCACCTGGCCGTGAGGAACCGCTAGGTCAGGTTGAGCCGGTCCCTCGGTGGAAGTGGGGCGATTAGGACGGCCGCGGTGACGGATGATGGGCTTGCTCATGCCACGTCCTCCTGGCTGGCGGCTTCATCCATACCGAGCCGTTGCTCGGCGAGCGCATCGAAGGCCAGACCGGTCTCAACATGGACCGCCTCCAGGCCAAGCTTGTCTCGACAACGCTTGATCGTTGCATCGACGTATTTCGGATCGAGCTCGATACAGTGCGCCCGCCGCTTCACCCGCTCCGCGGCCAGGATCGTGGTTCCAGAGCCGCTGCATGGATCGAGCACGATCTCGCCCAGCTTCGACACGTCCCGGATCAGGTCGGCCACCAACTGGGTGGGCTTGACCGTCGAGTGAAGCGCCAAATCTTCGTTGCGCCCCTTACGGAACGTGTTACAACCCGGGTAAGTAAGAACGTTCGTCCGGTATCGACCCGCTTCGCCCAGTCCAAAATTGTTGATGTGCGGAGCGGTCCCAGACTTCCAGGCATAGATCAATTCATATTGACTGCGATAAAAAGTACCTAGCCCCGCATTCGTCTTGCACCAGACAAGCATGTTCTTGAGCTCATCATAGACAGCCTCCCCCGCCTGGATCATTTCGAGCTGGTGGCGCCAATCCATGCAAAGGAAGTGGATGGATCCCGCAACCGAGAAGGCTGCGAGCTGCTCCATGATCTCGCGCTTGAACGCGATGAATTCGGACCGGCTCAGCTCACCGGAACCGGCGACGAACTCGCCATGCTTTACCTTACCCAAACCACTGACATTGCGCTGGATTTTGACGTTGTAGGGAAGATCCCCAAAAACCATGCGCGCCAACTCTTTGCCCATCAGCGTGACATAGGTCTCCCCCTTGCGGGCATCGCCGCACAGCAGCATATGGTTTCCGATCCGGAACAGGTCGCCGTCGCGGGCCACCGACGGGCCCGGCGACGGCTCCTCGATCTCCTCGGTCTCCGTTGCCAAAGGCTGCGCAGCCAGGGTCAGCTGCTCGATTTCGACCGTGTCGAAGCCGGTGAGTTCGATTTCGCAGTCAGGCACGAGCAACAATTCGCCGAGCTCTACCGCGAGGATGTCGGCATTCCAGCTTGCGCCTTCTGCGAGCTTGTTGTCCGCCAGCCGGAACACGCGAAGCTCGTCGTCAGTCAGATGCTCCACTCGGATCACCGGCACGCGAGCAAGTTGCAGGCTCTTCGAGGCGAGAAACCGGGCTATCCCGCAGACGATCGTGGACTGAGAATCGATGATCAACGGCTGGAGATGACCGAAGCGCCGAATGCTCGCTTCGATCTGGGCGATCTGCTTCTTGGGATGCCGGCGAAGCTCGCGTTCGGGGATGCGGATCGTGTCGGGCGCTACATACTGGATTTGGAGACTTAGGCCGGTCGCTGAGTTGTGACCGAGAGCAGCAATCTGCTGCTCACCGCTAACGATCGCGGTCGAGGGTGCTTTGCGCTTGCGGATAATTGGGGTCATGGGTGGTTCCTTGAGACAGTAAGCTACAGGCCCGTCGCTACGAGCCTGGCTTAGATCTGCTTCAAGGGCTTTCTCACCCCGATGATGCCTAGAGCGTCGTTCTTATATCCTCAGTTTTTCCGGTTTTCAATCATTCTTATTTGGTTTTTTACGTGACGAACACTTTTAACTCTGGTTAGTATAAGTGTTCGTCAAGCATTGAGATTAGCTTTTGTCGAATTGGAGTGCATCGTTTTTGCTCAACGGGCGCAGATCCGTTCCCATAACGATCCCATATGATTGTATGCGGGAATATCACTGTTCACCCTCGGATTTCTGCGGATTTGTGGGAGGTCCGTAGAGCTCCAAAGCCATGATTTGGTGCCAATGTCCCATTGATCCACGTGCTATGGCAATCCGTGCCGTCGTGCCAGGCTGGACCGTGGCAGCTGGAGCGCATGCTTTGAGAAGAGCCGAGCTCTTCCGAAGGGTACTGCGGTTACTGAGCCCAGAGAATCAGCTGACGATTGGCGGCAATCGTCTCCTTAAAGTAGCTCTCCGGGTACCGTGAGGCGTCGAAAGTCCGGCGGAAAAGCGGCGTTCCCGCGACCCGCGCAGCGGATTACAGCTACACTTAAGACTGTGTGGCGGAGCGGGAGGGATTCGAACCCTCGATACGCTTTTGGCGTATACTCACTTTCCAGGCGAGCGCCTTCGACCACTCGGCCACCGCTCCGCTATGCACTGGAAGGGCAGCGACCTAGAGGGCGGCGGCGGATAGCGCAAGCGATTGCGCGCGGAAGGGGGGTGGGGCAGGTTATGTGGATGATCGATTTGCTCTTCGTAGTCGTCGCCGCGATTCAGGCGGTTTCCGTCGCCGCGCAGCCTCCCGCCGCCGTTCCGCCGCCCGTCGCCGCGTCCGGGGAGCCGGTGGAGGCGGACTGGGTCGCGATTCCGGACGACCAGCTGCTGGTCCTGACGCTGGCGGGGAACCGCAACGTCGTCATCCGCCTCGCCCCCGGTTATGCGCCCGAACATGTCGCCAATATCCGCACGCTCGCACGCGCGCATTGGTGGGACGGGACGAGCGTCTACCGCGTGCAGGACAATTGGGTGACGCAGTGGGGCGACCAGAGCGAGAAGAAGCCCATGCCGCCCGGCGTCGCGGCGCGGCCCGCGGCGGAATATGACCTGGCCCCCTTCACCCCCGGCGGCCCGCGCCTGGCGCAGGCGATGGCGCGGTCGGACGCCTATTCCACCATGTCGGGGATCACGTCGGACGGCTGGGCGACCGCATCCGACGGTCGCGCGGCGTGGCTGACGCATTGCTACGGCACGGTCGGCGTCGCGCGCGACACCAGCCCGGACACCGGCACCGGGGCCGAATTGTTCGTGCCGATCGGCGGGTCCGCGCGGCGGCTGGACCGCAACTACACGATCGTCGGCCGGGTGATCGAGGGCATGCCCTATCTGTCCGGCCTGCCGCGCAGCGCCGCGCCGATGGGCATGTATGCGACCGCGGCGGAGACGCTGCCGATCGTGTCGGTCCGGCTGGCGAGCGACCTGCCCGCCGCCGAGCGTCCGCATTATCAATACCGGGCCGCGGACAATCCCCGGTTCGGCGCGATGATCGCCGCGAAGGCCGACCCGAAACCGCCGACGGTCGGGCTGGGCGGGATCGACGTGTGCGACGTGCCGCTGGCGACGCGCAAGGCCCCCTGACCTAGCGCCCCACCCAGTCGGCGACCTGCTGCGCGACCTGGTTCGCCGCCGCGCTGATCCCGGTGGCGGCGTTCTGCGGATCGATCGCGGCGACGGGCACGCGCGCTTCGAATCGCTGCTTCTCCACCGTCGTCATATTCACCCGGATCAGCGACGCGTCGAAGATCACCACCGCCTGGCGCTGCGTGGCGTCCAGCCCGAACGCGCGCAATTCGCCCGACAGCCGCGCGCCCGGATCCACCGACGCCTGCGCGTTGGAGAGCACGACGCGCCCCGTCCGCGCGGTCACCGTGTCCGCCATCAGCCGCGCGAACAGCCGCGCGGGCGGCTCCGCCCACAAGGCCCCCTTCACATAGGCGATCGCGGTCGGGCTGGCCTGCACCGGCACGCGCTGCGTCGCCAGGCTTTCGGGGACGACGGGCACATGGATCGTGATCGCCTTGGTCGTCGCCGAATTCTGGTCCTGGCCGACCGGCACGCTCGCCTGGCTGGCCAGCGTCAGCAACGAGGGCGGCGGCTTGGCGGCGAAGCTGATGCAGCCGGCCAGCGGCAGCGCGGCCACCAGGGCGAGGGGAAGAAGGAGCGGTGTCTTCATGTCACTTGCCCTTGTAATCGGGGAGCTTCGGCTGGCTCAGGATCGATCCCGCCCCCTGCTGGTCGATCTTCTGCGCGACGGACGACAGCGATTCCGACATCACGCGCAGATCGCGCACGAGCTGCCCCACTTCGGGCACCGTCTGCTTGGAGAAGGACTGCAGCCCGGGCCGCACATCCTCCACCGCGCCGTTCAGCGTGTCCGCGCTCTTCTTCGCCGACAGGATCGCCGCGTTGAGGTTCGCCATCGCCGGCTTGATGTCGTTCGTCAGCACGCCGTTGGAGGTCTGCGCCAGCGCGCCGATCTGCTGCGCGGCGTCGCCCGCCTGCTGGATGGCGATGCGCGTCTGCGCCAGCGTCGCCGCGATCTCGGGCCCACGATCGGACAGGGCGTGCGTCAGCTTGTCGGTGTTCTGCAGGATCCCCGCGATCGACGCCTGGTTCTTGTCCGACAACAAGCCGGTCAACCGCTCCGTCAGCGTCGACAACCGCTCCAGCAGCTGC
>CAZZZQ010000224.1:0-6154 GCA_964658405.1 uncultured Sphingomonas sp. | reverse complement strand
AGGAGTCCGAGGAGAAGAGCGAGGAAGATGAGCGCGAAGCTGGACCCGAGATGGATAAGGGTCGCCCCGCCAGCAAGAAGGGCTAAGGCCGTTCGCGCGGATACCTTCGCAAAGCAGGGTCTCCCTTGGGAGACCCTGTCCTTTTAAAGAAAGCTACTTTAGGGACTAACCGCGTGGAGGGCACTCTTGAGAGTGGGTGTCTACATAGGCCTCGGCGTTTACTTGGATCGCGATCTGCTGAAGCTTCTTGTAGGCTAGGTCGGTTCCGGTCCACGATGCTTTTAGGAGCTCTGCTTTCTCGTCGTGGCCGAGAAGCTTCGCAAATTCATGCATCGTGTCATAGCTGGCAGATTTATAGAGCTCAGCGCGTTGCATGGTGGCGATGAGTGCGGCATCGCGTAACGTTCCCTTCTCCATATCCGTCACGGCCGACGAGCACTCTTTTGCGATTCCCTTCATCCCAACGCAGACGGTTGCTTTGCCCTTACCTTTGAGGCTCTTCAGGGTCGTCTTGAGGTGACCGATGTTTTGCCTGATATCGGTGGCACGGGCTCGAAAGGTATCCCTTAGTTCCCCGGTCATGGCGCCTTTAGACAGGGATGGAAGCAGCTTCAGGACCTGCTCCTCTGCGGAGATCAGGTCTCGAAGCCCCTTGTTCAGCTGGTCACCAAGCGTCTGCTTTCTCATTGCATCTCCTCGAATACTCTCGTTCGATGCATGATCGTCGCGATCGCTATGGCTTTGTTATTGGAACGATCGGCAGGCTGATGAAGCTGGCCTCACCCGGCGTGTGCCAGACACGCTGCGTCGCCTTCTCGTAGTCCGCAGGCTTGGCGTCGAAGATGTTCGGCACGAAGCGCTGGGGGTTGCGGTCGTAGAGCGGGAAGAGGGTGGACTGGACCTGCACCATGATGCGGTGGCCGGGGAGGAAGGTGTGGTTGACCATCGGGAGACCGAAGACGTAGGCGAGCGGCTCGTTCGGCTTGATGGCCTCGGGATGCTCGAAGCTCCTGCGATATCGGCCGCGGAAGATGTCGGTTGCGATGGGCAGCTCGTAGCCGCTCATCTCGACCGGCGGTGCGACCCGGTCGGGCTGGACGTCGATCAGTTTGACGACCCAGTCGGAGTCCGTGCCGCTGGTCGAGGCCAGGAGATGGACGGTGGGCTCGCCGGAGAGCTTCATCGCTTCCTTCAGGGGCTCGGTTACGTAGGTCAGGACGTCGGGGCGGCCGTCGACGAAGCGCTGGTCGGTCACGAGCCAGGTACGCCAGCCGGTGGAGTCCGATGCGTCGACGGGACGCGGCCGGTACGGGACGGGTTTCGCGGGATCGGAGACATACTCGTCGAACTTGGGTCCCTTTGCGGGAGCGTCAAACGAGAGGGCTCCGCCGGCGGAGAGGTAGAGGGGCTTCGACTGGACCTCGCAGCCCTGCTCGCAGCTGACGGGGAAGTTTTTCAGGCGGTCCCAGTGATCCGCGCCGGTGTCGTAGATCGAGGTGGGCGGGGTGTCTGCCTTCGCGCCGTCTGTCTTCAGGTACTGATTGAAGAACGGGAGCAGGACATCGCGGCGCCACTGCGCGGTCGTATCGGTGGCCCAGGTGAGTGAACCGAGCGCCCGGCCTTCGCGGTTGACCTGACTATGAAACCATGGGCCCATGACGAGATAGTTCATCGTGCCGGTGGTGTCCTTTGGCTCGAGCGCACGATAGCTGTGAATGGCGCCCCACATGTCTTCCTGGTCCCAGAGGCCCTGCTCCCACATGGTGGGGACGGTGAGGGGCTTCTTGACGATGAGTTTATCCAGCGCCTGGCTCTGCCAGAATCCGTCGTAGGCGGGGTGCTCCACCATGGTGCGCCAGTAGGGGAGCTGGTCCATCCCTGCGGCAGTGGCGAAGGCTCCGGCTGAGCCAGCGTGGAGATAGTTTGAGTAGTCGTCGCGACCCTCGCGGGCGACGTGGACGCCTTCGCCGCGGTTGCTCGTCTGGCCGAGGACGTAGTCGATATTGGGCTGGCGGAAGGCTCCGTAGTGGAACCAGTCGTCGCCCATCCAGCCATCAATCATCGGGCTCTCCGGTGCTGCGACCTTTAGAGCGGGATGCGGATCGAGGAGCGCCATGACGACGGTGAAGCCCTCGTAGGAGGAGCCGATCATGCCGACGCGGCCGTTGGTCTCGGGGACATTCTTGACCAGCCAGTCGATGGTGTCGTAGCCGTCCGTCGTGTCGTCGGCACCGGATGGGTTATAGCCCGAGGCGACGGGTGGCGGGGTCATGAGGTAGACGCCCTCGGAGCCGTACTTGCCGCGGACGTCCTGATAGACGCGGATGTAGCCGGCGTCCACGAATCCTTCATCGCTCAGGGGAAGGGCTTCGATCATCCGGCCACTCTTTGAGCGGGCGGCGCGGGCGGCGGCGTTGTAGGGGGTACGCGTCAGCAGGATCGGTGCGCCCTTGGCGTTCTTCGGGACGACGATCACGGTGTAGAGCTTCGTTCCGTCACGCATCGGCATCATCACGACGCGCTTTTCGAAGTCGGAGCTCTGCTCGGGCAGCTTGTAGTGAGGCGTCAGGTCGTCGGCGGGCATCTTCTGCTGACTAAAGCCACAGGCGGCGGAGACGCTGAACAGAACGGCCAGGCTGACGACGGAACGCAGGTTTCTCATAGTCTCTTTCGGGACGCGCGCCCCCCGGTCAGGAGAACGGCTTCTTCAATGGAATGGGCCAAGGATACCATCTGCCCTGCGCGGTCCGTGCCGGGTCAGCGGACGACGACCCCGAGAAAACGCGCCAGCTCCATGGCCTGCGATGGACTGACGATGCAGCCCTGCAGATCCGAAAGGCGCAGCACTAAGCCCTCGATATCGCAGGTGCGCAGGTCAAGCCCTTTGAGGCTTGTCTCGGAGAGATCGGCAAGCCGCAGCACGGTCTCGTGGAATCTGGAGCCCTCCAACTCGACGAGCATCATGCCGGCCTCGAGCAGCTGGCTTGCGCGAAACTCGCACCATCGGAGCCGGCCCTCGCTGAGCTGCGCGAAGCGTGCGTCACATCGATCCAACAGGACGTCCTGCCACCGGCAGGCGATAGCGTTCATTCCAACCAGCTTGCAGTCGATGAACTCGACACGAGTTGCGTCGAAGCTTCGAAACCTGGCATTCGATAGATCGCAACCAACCAGGCGAACGTCCGTCCAATGAAGAGAGGCGATCTCGCAGCCGGCGAAGGAGACTCCATTCAAGACCAGGTGGCTTCCGGAGAGGTCGCCCAACCTTCGACCCGATAGATCCAGGCTGGTGACCATTCGCTCGTCGAGATGTGTCCCTGCGAGCAGATCGTCGACGGTTGCACTGTCCCAGTCTTCAGAGGATGAAAGTTGGCGGGGCGATTCACGTAAGCGGTCTTTTCTGCTGACTTTAGCGGCCACACACGAAGTCTACTATTGAACGGAAGGCGGAGAGGAGGACGATGCCGAAGCGAAGCGCCGGGCTGTTGATGCATCGATTGAGGGAGGGCGCGATCGAGGTCCTGCTTGTCCATCCGGGCGGCCCCTTCTGGGCGAAGAAGGATCTCGGGGCGTGGTCGATCCCCAAGGGTGAGTACCTGGAGGATGAGGAACCAATCGAGGGCGCGAAACGGGAGTTTCAGGAGGAGACCGGCTTCGCGATCGCCGGGGCTCTCGTTGCACTTGGCTCTGTGAAGCAGGCGGGCGGCAAGATCGTTACAGCGTGGACGCTTGAAGGAGATTGCGATCCTGCGAAGCTCCACTGTTCTACGAGTTGCACGATCGAATGGCCGCCGTCGTCCGGCCGCAGCTTAGAGTTTCCTGAGATTGATCGTTGCGCCTGGTTTTCGATCGGTGAAGCGAGGGAGCGCATCCTGAAGAGCCAGGAACCTTTTCTGGGTCGCCTTGTCGAGGCAATCGACGTTGCCTGATCGTGCGCTGCACGCTTACTTGCAGAGACGCCATTTTTTCAGCATCTAATCTGTGCGTATCCTTTACTTCGAATCGATCGCGCGGCTCATCGAACCAGGCATGATGGTTCCACTCACCGATTTTTTGAAAGATTCGACACTCTCGAATAGGTATTCCATGACCTCTCTCTCTGCTCATCGTCTCTTGAAAGCTTCTGCCACACTTCTGCTGACCACTTCTCTCTGGTCTTCCCAGTCCCCGGCCCAGACGGGCTTCAAGGTGAACAAGAATCTGTACTCCGAGACTGCAAACCCTGCTGCCGACATCGCCGCTGCTGAGCGTGCAGCGCGTCCACAACATAAGAGGATTCTGCTCGAGTTCGGCGGAAACTGGTGCGGCGATTGTCAGATCCTGGACTACTACTATCAGCAGCAGCCAAACGCCGATCTGCTTGCGAAGAACTACGTGATTGTGCGAGTCGACATCGGCCACATGGATCACAACGTGGAGATTGCAAGGAAGTACCAGGTACCGATTACGAAGGGCGTTCCGGCGATCGCCATCCTCGATGCAAATGGGAAGCTGCTCTACACCGAGCACGATAAGGAGTTCGAGCACACCAGCCCGGAGGCAATCACAGCGCTGCTCACGAAGTGGAAGGCAAGGTAGGCAGGTCGCAGGCCTGACCTTGATGCCTGCTGGTTACGAGATCGATATAAGTCCGGTGTAGATCGCCGCGAGGGACAGGGTTCCGACGATGACCCAGAGCACAACGCCCTGTAGGAATGGTCGGATGCCGACAGTCTGCAGGGTCTTCTTCGAGAGCGAGGTGCCGATGAGGAACAGCGTTGCTGTCAGGCCGGCTTTACCCAGCTTGTTGAGGTCGAGGTAGGCCCCCATGTAGCGAGGGACGTATGTGCTCAGGACGGATGCCGCGACGAAGAGAACGATGAACCACGGGATCTTTACCTTTGATGCCTGACTGCTCGTAGCGCTGGCGGCGGTGCGTCTGCTCATGTACGCGGCTGTGATTAGAGAGACCGGAACAATCCACAGGGCGCGTGCGAGTTTGACCGTGGTGCCGATGGCGAGCGCCTGCGGGCCGTACTTCGCTGCAGCTCCGACGACCGAGGAGGTGTCATGAATTGCCAGAGCGGCCCACAGGCCAAACTGATTCTGGCCCAGGTGCAGCCACCCTCCAACTGCCGGGAAGAGGAGCAACGCAACGGAGTTGAGCAGGAACACCGTTCCCATCGAGACGGAGATCTCCTCTTCGTTGGCGTCGGTGATGGGCGCTATGGCGGCGATCGCAGAGCCGCCGCAGATTGCTGTTCCGAGTGTGATCAGGTAGCTGGCTTTGCCGCCCACCTTGAAGAGCCTGCCGAGAATCAATCCCAGAATGATCGCCGAGCAGATACTGATCGCCGTGTAGAGAAATCCCGATTTGCCGGCATGAATCACCTGGTTCAGGTTCATCCCGAAGCCGAGGAAGATTACAGAGATCTGCAGGAGAAGCCTCGCGAGCGAGCTCGATTCCTTGCGGTATGGATGAACGACGGTGAAGCCGAAGGCGATGCCGCCGACCAGTGCGACGGGCGGCGAGACCAGTCCACTCCCCGCGAGAAGCAGAGCAAGGAAGAAGAGGGACTTCGAGTCAAAGGTCTTCGTCGGAGTGCCCGGACCAGTCTGTCCGATCCGTTTGACGCTGCCTGCCCGGGTCGAGATGAGGCTCTCGCGGGTTAGATCGACGCTCGTCTCTGCTTGATCTGGTGCTATCGTTTCGACCATGGTTGAAGATCCTCCAGCCCAACTATCGTCCCCGCTCCACCCCGCGGTCCAAGCAGAAATTCAAATGCCCGATAAGATTTGCCTATCGGGGATCGCTTTGGCGGCTGGCGTACGGAATCAGGTTCGAGATGCGGGATCGGCTGGCGCCTGGCGGCTTATGAAAGCCAGCGCGGAGCGTGCAGTGCGCTGGAGTGGCCTAGAATCAAAGACAGGTTTGGCCTGGCCAAGCATCCACCGTTCAATGAGCGACCGCGAACAGCTACCCATGGGGAGGCGTCCTTTCAGTTGTCTACTACATCATTGTGCCGAGCGGTCATGCAGGCCCCTGGTCTTCACAGGCGTCATGCTCTGCTGGATCGGCACCGTGTTGGCGCAGTCTGTGCCGACGACATCAGCGCATGCGTGGGATCCGCCTTCAAGTTTCGCCTCTGAGGCTCGAAGGGTCACGGAGCAGGAT
>CAZZZQ010000223.1:0-6204 GCA_964658405.1 uncultured Sphingomonas sp. | reverse complement strand
GTTCTCATTCTGAGTACAATTGTTCTCAGAATGAGAACAACCCCTCCCACCCTCGGCGATCTGCTCTTCGGAAAGACGAGAGGACGAATTCTGGCGACCCTATACGACCGACCAGAAACCAGTTTCTTTGTGCGACAACTAGCCCGCCATATTGAAGGAAGCGCAGGAACGGTTCAGCGCGAGCTCGTCACCCTGACGGCAGCCGGGCTCATTCTCCGAGTGGATCGGGAGAACCAGGTGCTCTACTCGGCCAACCGTGCTCACCCGGTCTTTGCGGAGCTCCATTCCCTGCTCGCCAAGACGACGGGAGTCTTTCATATGCTCCGTGAGGCTCTCTCGCCACTCGCTGAGTGGACTGAGTTTGCCATCGTGTACGGCTCCTTTGCCAAGGGAGAGGAAAAGGCGGAGAGCGACATCGACCTCATGGTGACTGGCGAGATCACACTGGATGAACTTCTGGAGCATGTTTCGCCGGTAGAGCAACGATTGAATCGACCCATCAACCCAACCGTCTACGACCGCAATGAGCTTCGAACTAAGCTTCATTCCGGGAATCACTTCCTCAGAGCTATTCAGAGCGCGCCGCTTGTCTTTCTCATCGGGAGTGAGCATGAGTTTAGAGAGATACGTTGAGAACTCCTGGCTTCGTCGTGAACCGACAAGCTCCCGGGAGATCGCTGACCAGCTGGGCATCGTGACCCGCTCCATGAATGACGCAGCTGTCGAGAGCATCTCGGATGACCTCCGGTTTTACACGAGCTTCAACGCAGTACTTGCACTTGCCAATACTGCCCTGCGGGCCAGCGGATATCGAACCACCAACCAGCAAGCCCACCATACCCGCACCATCGAGACCCTGGAATACAGCATTGGAGCGGACGTAAAACTGATCCGGAAGCTGCTTGCGTTCTCTAAGAAGCGCAACGTGGCCAGTTACGACTCCGCGGGCTCCATCTCCAACCAGGAGCTGAAAGACATTCTGATCACGACCAGAGAGTTGCACGAGTCTGTCGAGTCATGGCTGCGAGCCAATTACCCGGAGCTGGCCTGAGTGAGGTTATAAGAAGTGCCTCAGCCCACACGCCCGCAAAAGATCGCCCTTGAATGCTTCCCCAGGAATCTTGTAAGGTACGCAATTAGTGAGCGGCCCGAAGATTGCGCTTGCGACTTGCGCCGTGGCTCGTTAGCGTGTGGCTAATGGCTGATATGCAAACTCTTCGCACGATCGAACTCGAAGGTTCAGGAAAATCTACTTCCATGAATATCGGCACCACCATCCGGGGCTTTCGTCAGCAAAAAGGAATGTCGCAGGGCGACATCGAGAAGCGGACGGGGCTGCTGCGCTGCTACCTGTCCCGGGTCGAGAACGGCCACACGGTTCCCTCGCTCGATACGTTGAAGAAGATCGCCGGCGCGCTCGATCTGCAGCTCGCTGAGTTTTTTGCAGAGTCGACTCCGACCCAGGAGGTCTTTGGCCTGAATCTGAACGCGGAGGAGATTCGTTTCCTCACGCAGGTCCAGCGCTATTCGGCGAACCTCAGCGAAGGGGATCGGCGCCTGCTGCTCGCGATGGTCCGCAAGTTTGCCTCGACAACGATGAGCTAGGCACGTCCGCCAAGCTTCGAGATCCAGTACCCAAACAAAGCCAGCAGGAACGCAGCTCCGGCGAAAGCGACCTTCTGCCGCGAGAGGTAGCGCTCACGCCCGGCAGTCATGCGCGGAACCAGTGGCACTCCCAGCAGCAGCCCGGAGAGGAAGCCGCCAACGTGCGCTGAATTGTCGATCCGGATGATGTCGACGAAGATCGTCGCGCCGCCGATAAGCAGGTTCAGGACGGCAAACTGGATGACCGACCGGCGCAGCCGCTTCAGCTCGCCCCACGGGATGGGCAGCCGCTTGTTGCTCAGCAGGACAATCAGGATTCCGGCGATCCCGAAGACCGCGCCCGAGGCTCCAGCGCCCACCGCATCGGGCGCCATCAGCGGGCTGATGCCGTCACGAAGATTAAAGATCACATTCAGGCCCATGCTGAGCAGATTCCCAGCGACACCCGTCAGGACATACACCGCCACCAGGCCGTAAGCGCCGAGCAGCGGCTCCCCCAGCAGGCCGAGGTTCCAAAGGCACCACATATTAGTGCCAATGTGGATGATGCCGATGTGTACAAAGGTCGCCGTCAGGAGGCGAAACCACTGGCCGCCCAGCACGTCGTGGACGCTCATCGCGCCGAATCGCAGCAGGTCGTTGCCGGTGGGGTTCTGAAACGAGACACCGTGGAGACACATCCACAGGTACACCGCGATATTGATCCCAACCAGCAGGTACGTCGCAGGCGAGGCCATCGGGTTGAAGGTGCTCTTCTCCGCACGCGCCTCAGTCCGCACCGCCTGCTGCTCGCGCGTCTCCGCAGGAGCATAGGAGGGAACCTCGACGGCACCGCCGATCGGAGGAAGAACTTCGCCTTGGGGTTCGCTTGTGGACATCTCTTACTTCTACGCTACTGCCAGTCGGTAGGGATTACAAAAAGCTAAAGCAGGAGACCGAAACTCGATCCCCTGCCCTTTGAAGTAATTCCAGAATATCTATGCTGCGTTCTTATAGAAGCGATGCTTCAGCTCAGGCGGAAGGCGCTTCTGGACCGCCGACGTAACGATGCCGGGCAGCGGGGTCGTCATCGCCACAAGAAGCCAGAGCAGCGTCGAGAATACGACCCCTGTCACTGCGACCGCCTCAAGCGAGATCATCACGACAGAGTGCGGCAGATGAACATGGACCTGTGCAATGTGCGTGATCGCTTCGACGCGATGCATGACAGCTGCTGCAAGCAGGAAGGCAAAGATCGAGAGGGTGCTGACGGAGATGAGGAGCACGTCGATGGTGCGATGGAGACGCTGCTTCGACCGGCAGTGGGCACAGTCTGAAAAATGCTGGTCGTAGTCCGTACGCATCTCCGGGGAGAGTGCCGAAATATCGTAGCGCCACCCCGAAAGGATTGCGCCGACCACGGGGTCGATACAGGGTGATGCTGGTACGCGATGCTTGCCCGAAAATTGAGAGGCGGAAGTAGTCATATGTCCAGACTCTAGTCTACCGTGTTTGATTCACTGACGGTACGAAAGATTCACCAGCCGTTCACATCGCCGGTCAGTCTTTAGAGACAGATAGGGCTGAGCGGGATGGCCTGCTGGGCAAGCACGATGCGATTACCGAGCAGTGTCATCCGGTCGCCGATCGCCCGTTCGGCGGAGATTCGAGCGAGCTCCGGCGCGTTGTTCGACTCGGACAAATGGCCCAGAACTATATACGCTGCACCACCGTCGTAGTCCTTCTGCAGGAACTCCGCCGTCGCGTCGTTCGACAGATGGCCGACGCGGGACAGCACACGCTGCTTGACCGACCAGGGGTATGGGCCGTCGCGCAGCATCTCGAGATCGTGGTTCGATTCCAGCAGCAGCACGTCGATCCGCTTCAGTGCGGACTTCACATTCGGCGGCATATAGCCCAGGTCGGTCGCGAGCGCCATGCGGATCCCCTCGGCCTCGAAGACAAAGCCACACGGGTCGGCCGCATCGTGCGGGATCGTGAACGGCATGATGTCGAGGTCGCCGATCGAGAAATGCGTCCCGGCCTGGAAGTATTCCACCGCCGGAAGATGGGCCGGATTCGCCTTCTCCTTCGGAGGAAGCGCCTCCTGAGCATCAGCGTCACAGGGCTCCTCTTCAACGGGAAGCTCAAGCGTCGCAGAGGGGTCATCCGAGCGGCAGGCGGAGGCGTCCAGATCGACGATCTCGCCGGCCTCAACCACTGCCTGCGTGGTCGCTGCCGCCCGGGCCTCCTTCTCCTTCTGGAGATGATCCAGCCACTTGGCGTAGCTCATCGTGGTGCGCGGAGTCAGCATGCGGACCCAGGCGCGGTGGGTCGGCTCGGTGAAGAAGACCGGGATATTCAAACGGCGCGCAAGGACAGCGAGACCGGCGACATGGTCAATATGTTCATGGGTGACGAGGATAGCGTCGAGCTGCGACGGATCCTCGCCGGCAAGGGCCATCCGCTTCAGTAACTCGCGGCAGGAGAGCCCCGCATCGACCAGCACCGTGGTCTTCGAGCTGGAGATCACGGTGCTGTTTCCCTTGGAACCCGAAGCTAGCACCGTCATGCGCATTTAGTTAACATACGCCGAATTCGCCCCCGCTTCGAGGGTCCAGGAGTGCCGGCAGAGACACATTCTTTCCGATTCCTTTAGAAAAACTACGCGAATTGCTTATAGCTCCTCTATAAGGGAGGTGTTGAAATCACTGAAGACAAGGCCGTCGCCGATAAGAACGGTGACAGGTCCTTCAAAGGAGGGGTCTATGCGGAACAACACGTTGAACGCTCCAACGTTGGTCTCTCAATCGAACTTCAGGGCCGAAGACGGCGACCGGCACACGACACCGTGGAACGATCTCTGCGACGAGGTCCTGATCCCGATCGGCTCCCTGCTGGCCGTCTTCGTGGTCTGCGCACTCGTGATCGGGCTCAGCTAGCCGACAGGCCGGACCGAGAGTACATCCGACAGCAGGACCGAGTGACCTTCGCCGCCCTTCGGCTTGAAGGAGCCGTCGGCCTCCCGCACAACCTCGATGTAGAAAACATCGGGCGTCTCCCCTTCGTCGAAGACGAAGAGGATCTGCGCAAGGTGCTCCCCGGCGGCCGTCTCGACGAGCACGACCTTGTCGACGCTGTCCTTCAGTAGGCCCAGCTCTGCATCCGTCATGCGGCTGGACGAACCGGGGCAAGAAAGTTGACGGTCGAGCGCAGCACGATCTCGTCGCGCTGGTTGAACGCAAGCGTCCGCGTCCGCACGATCCCGAAAGCCTTGCGGGAGCTGGAATGCCGCACGCCGACAACCTCGATCTCGGTCCGCAGCACATCGCCCGGACGAACCGGCTCCGTCCACCGCATCTCTTCGACGCCGGCGCCGATCATGCCGCCGACCACCTTGATCGACTGCACACGCAGCCGCATCACGATCGCTGCGGTCAGCCAGCCGGACGCAGCCAGCCCCTTGAAGAAGGAGCCCTCACCAGCCGCCTCATCCAGGTGAAAGGGTTGCGGATCATACTTCTGACCGAACTCCTTGATCTCCTCGGTCGTCACCTTTGCGGTCCCGGCCGAGTGGAACTTCTGGCCAACATAAAAGTCTTCAAAATACAGCTCTTGCGACATGGGCTCTCCCTGTTACTGGTAAGTGTAAAACCCTCGCCGGATTTGCGCGATGCGTGTCCAGCCTTCGGTGCCGATCTGCGACCGGTCAGGCGCCGATTCGGAGCAGGAGAACGGTGATATTGTCGTGGCCACCGGCTGCATTCGCCGCCGCCACCAGACCCTCGCAGGCGCGCTCAAGATCAACAGCGCCGGTAAGATGAGCCTCAATCTCGCCGTCTGCAAGCTCCCGCGTCAGGCCGTCCGAGGCGAGCAGGTAAAGATCGCCGGGCAGCGGATCGAGCGAAAGGATATCGGCGTCGATATTCGGCGCGGAGCCAATCGCGCGGGTGATGATGTTGCGCATCGGCGAGCGCTCTGCCTGCTCGGCGGTCAGCTGCCCGGCAAGAATCTGCTCCTGCACCAGCGAATGATCCTCGGTCAGCTGCGTGATCGCTCCGTCGCGGAGCCGGTAGCAGCGGCTGTCCCCCACGTGCGTCAGCCAAAGCTTATGGCTGAGATCGTCCATCCCAGACTCCAGCAGAAGCGCGACCAGGGTCGTTCCCATGCCGCGCAGGCTCGCGGCGGATCGCGACTGTTTATAGACCGCCGTATTTGCCGCCCAGACCGCCAGCCCAAGCAGCCGCTCGGCGGAGCCGGAGAACGGAAGCGCCATCTCGATATGCCGTTGGAACGTCGTCGCAGCCAGTTCGCTCGCGACCTCGCCGGCCGCCGCCCCGCCCATTCCATCGCAGACGATGAAGATTCCCTTGTCCGGCGACGCGACGCAGAAGTCCTCATTGCCGGAGCGAACCCGGCCGGTGCTGGTGTGCATCGCGAAGCGGAAACCGACGGTGGACTGGTTGACGGCCATAGTGACGAAAGAGAGTACGACCTCCACGATACACGTGTCTGAATTGGCCGGGGAATGCGATGATTCTGGCATGGCCGGTGGGAACGCTCCAGCACATTCAAGGCAGATTTCAGATCGCTCTCTCAAGCCCTCCCACGTCACTCAGG
>CAZZZQ010000222.1:0-6235 GCA_964658405.1 uncultured Sphingomonas sp. | reverse complement strand
CAACCGGACCGAGAGCCTCGACGGCCGCTACTGGGGCTTCGTCCCGCAGGCGAACATCGTAGGCCGGCCGCTGCTCGTCTACTGGTCCTTCGAGACCCCCGCCGACCAGATCGACAAGCAAAGCGCCGCCGAACGGCTCCAGTTTATCGGCCATGTCCTGCTCCATCTCGCCGATCAGACCCGATGGACGCGAACTCTCCACCTCATCCGGTAAGATCAGCGGCGATAATGAAGTGTGCCGATGCAGGAAACTGATTCAACCTACGAGCCCAGCGTGACCGCCTCCCGGCGCAAGCACCCACTCTTCCGCCGCCTTTTTGTGCTTCTCGGCCTCATCGTCGTGATGATCCTGATCGCGCTCATCGTTCCGTTTATCAACGTGAACCGCTTCCAGCGCCGAATCGTCACCAGCCTGAGCGAAAGCATCGGCCGCCCGATCCACCTCGACCGCATCTCACTCACCGTCCTGCCGCTACCCGGGCTGACCATCGACAACCTCGTTGTAGCTGAGGATCCCGCCTTCGGAGCAGAGCCCTTCGTCCGCGCCAGCAGCGTCCGCGCCACCCTGCGAATCAGCTCCCTCTGGCGCCGCCGCATCGAGTTCACCCGCATCAGCTTCACTGACCCCAGCATCAACCTGGTCAAGACCGGCTCCGGCAAGTGGAACCTCGAGAGCATCCTGCTCCAGGCCGCGCAGATCAACGCCGCCCCAACCGACGCCGCTCCGACGGACCGGCATCGCGCCAACGGAGCGCCCCGCTTCCCGTATATCGAAGCCTCCGGCGCGCGCTTCAACCTCAAGATCGATCGCGAAAAGGCGCCCCTCTCGCTCACCGAGGCAGACTTTGCCCTCTGGCTCTCCAGCCCGCAGGAGTGGCGGCTGCGCCTCGTAGGCCGCCCGGTCCGCACCGACACCAGCGTCTCCGACACCGGGACCTTCCAGATGGAGGGCACGCTCGGCCACGCCAAAGCCTTCGACGAGGTGCCGATCGAGTTGAAGACCGAGTGGCGCAACGTCCCCCTCGGCGAGGCCAGCCGGGTTGTCCTCGGTCATGACGCCGGCCTGCGCGGCTCGCTCACCCTCTCTTCGAACATTCGCGGAACCATCGGCCAGAGCGCCACCGTCACCCGGCTCCACCTCGCCGACCTCCGCCGCGCCGACTTCGTGCCGCTCCACCCACTCTCGCTCGACGCCGAATGTCTAGCCAATGAGAGTGAAAGCTTCCGCACCGTGAGCAACCTGCGCTGCAGCTGGCCCCCCGCGGCCACGCTCCTGCCCAGCACCCTCGCTGTCACCGGATCCATTCCCGACACCCACCAGCTTTCGACTGCGGCCTTCGACATGGGCACTCCCGGGATCCCGGCTGCCACCCTGCTGCAGTGGCTGCACGTCGCCAGCGCCCGGGTCAGCCCGGATCTAAGCGCCATGGGCAGCCTCACCGGCAGCCTTTCGCTCCGACCGGATGCACACTGGGGCGGTCAGCTTACCATCGCCGACGGCAGCCTTGTCGTTCCGGCGATCAGCCCCACGCCGATCTTTACCGGGGCCGTCACCCTTCGGCCTACTCCCGAACGCGCCAACCTGCCTGCCCAGTTCGTGCTGTCGCCGCTTTCGCTTACGCTCGGCGACCGGGACTTTGCAACGCTCGACGGCCACTTTGACGGAACAGGCTACGTGCTCCACCTCACCGGAACCGCCGACCCCGCGAAGCTGCGCGCGCTCGCTACGGCACTGCCTCCACTCGGCGACGGCCTGAGCGATGTACTTCCGACCACCGTCGGTCCCGTTCGCTTCGACCTCACCTCGAGCCGAAGCTGGACCGGACCCCAGACCTGGACCTCAGCCACCCGCCGCGGCCCCGGCCACTAGACCCGCAAAGGCGCCCTGACGCCGGGCGGGCGCCATGTCGTGGGGTTTTGGACGCTTCGCGTAAGAAGCTGCTACTCCGTCTTCGGCTTGATCTGGATCGAGTGGCTCCCCGTCCGCATCTCCGGAATCGTCCCGTCATTCACGATCACCTCTTCCGGTGTCCCCTCTAACAGCATCCGGGTCGACGCACTCGAGTGGCCCATGACCCGCAGCTTCTCAGTCGCCGTCAGGGTCCCGGACCGCACCGTCACCGGTACATCCGCCGCCGCATCCCCGTCATTCTTCACCTCGACCGAGACCAGCCAGCCAGACGACTTGCCACCCTTCAGCGGCAGCTCTCGTGGCGTCACATTCACGATCGAAAGGTCAGGCAGACCCTTGTCCGCATAGACCCAGTCCTCGAAGAACCAGCGCAGATCCTTCTTGGAATACTTCTCCAACGCCTGCTCAAACCCCTCAGGATCCCGATCCAGCCGCGCGTCCTTCCGGTACAGCACCAGCGTCTGGCGGAGAGCGTCATCGCTCGTCTCCGCCCGCAGCATCCAGAGCACCGCCGCCGCCTTCGTCCGGTAGTAGACGTCGTCCCGCGCGGCGATCAGGGGCTGACCCTTGTCCGCTCCGTCGGTGTTCGCCGGCTCGGCAAAGGCCAGCGTGTTCGCCCCCTGCTGAAGCAGCTGCACGGCGGCGTCGCGGCCCTCGCTCTGCTCCGTCCAGAGTAGCGACATGAACTGCGCCACGCCCTCATCAAGCCAGGGGTGCGACGAGTGGAACCAGGCATGCGCCAACGTGTGGACTAGCGACGGAGCCAGCGTCGTCGCCTGGGCGGCCCGCATCGGGAGCACGAGGAAGGCATCATCCTCAAACGGCTGCCCATCGTGGTCGATGATCTTCAACTGGGTCAGCGGCTCCGGCCCAAGCCACTCCGTCAGCAGCGGCTTTACGAGGGCGGCACCAGCGGCATACTGGGGCACAGCGTCGTAGTGATCGGTCACAGCTGCAATCAGCAGGTCGCTCGTCACGGTCGCGGCGCGGTCGGTCACGAAGAGGCTGGGCGAGCGGAAGCCCAGGGTTGTCGTCTCGAACTCGGCCGTAGCCACCCCTGGCGACTCCGCCACCGGAACGTCCTGGTTCTCACTGAGCGCCTTCAGAGGCTCGCGTCGTCCACAGAAGAACGCCGCATCCGGCGCATCCCCCACATACTGGACCGAAAGCCGAAGATGAATCTTCGCTGACGCATTTCGCAGCCGGTTCCGGCCGACAGCCTGGAAGAGCTTCGCGCCATCACCAAGGAAGAGCTGCTCAGAGGCGGTCGGAACCCAAAGCACACTTCCAAAGCCGCGAAGCGCAGTCATCGACTCCGAGATCTCGTCCCAGTCAGCCGAGGCCGCCTGGTCCAGGGGTGCGCCGCTGTCTTCCAGCCGCTGCGCCGATGCGTGGATTTCGCCCGAGTAAAAGACTGTGAGCGCCAGCTTCCCGCCCGGGGCAAGTGGCTCCGGCAGGGTCACAATCGCCTCGTTCGCCTTCCCGGTGTGATCGACGTCCGTGTCGATCTCATGCTGGCCAAAGGTCGCGGGCAGGCTCTTGCCCTGCACCTCAATCGCAATACTCTCCCACGTCAGCGAGGACGAGAGCTGCAGCGGAAGGTATCGCAGCGGCTGCGCACCATCGTTGCGGATCTCGAGCCTGGCGTGGACCGCGATCCTCGCCTGCGACGGAGTCTCATGGACGTCGAGGTCGTAGAGCGTAAAGGTGGGCGCATTGCGATCTGCGGCGGTCACATCGGGCAGAACACCGCCCGTCCCGGGCTTGGCCGGCGGCACCGGCTCACCCTTCTCCGTTGTAAACAGGACACTTCCACCCTGGCTCGGCGGAAGCTGGCTCTGCGGCTCGGCGGCCGGAGCGGGTACTGCCTGAGGCGCTGCGGGAGGCTGTTGAGCCTGGGCCATTCCCAGGCTCAAGACTGCGAGTGCAAATACGTTCAAGATCCCAGCCCTTTTCTCTTCTTCGGCTTCACCGGTGCTTCGACAGGAGCGACTGGTTCGCGCCGCTGCCGCATCGCCTCATACATCACGACCGCACCAGCTACGGACACGTTCAAGGATGAGACCTTGCCCGCCATCGGGATCCGGAGCAGGTGGTCGCAGGCCTTCTTCACCAGGTCGTGCAGCCCAGCGCCTTCCCTGCCCAGCACAAGGACGCAATCTGTCTTGAAGTCGAAGTCCATGTAGTCCGGCGAGCCGCGCTCATCGAGCCCAAGCACCCAGACGTTCTTCTGCTTCAGCTGCTCCAGCGAACGGACCAGGTTCGTCACCCGCGCCACCTTCACATGCTCGGACGCGCCGGCGGAGGTCTTCGCAACCGTCCCCGTGATCGGCGCCGAACGCCGCTCCGGGATGATGACCCCGTCGACGCCCGCGCCCTCAGCCGTCCGGAGCAGGGCGCCGAGGTTGTGCGGATCTTCGACCCCATCGAGCGCAAGGAAGAACTTGTAGCCTTCCTTCTGCGTCTCCATCAGGTCCTCGATGGCAAGGAACTTGCGCTCCTTCACCATGGCCAGCACGCCCTGGTGCATCTCCGTGCGGGCCAGCTTGGTCAGCGTGTCCTTCGATTCGTGCGTGACGCGAATCCCGGCAGTCCGGCAGAGCTCGACCAGTCGATCCAGCTTCTCGTCGCGACGTTCGCGAGCCACGCTCACATGGTCGAGCTGACGTGCGCCGGAGCGAATCGCCTCCTCAACCGGATGGATCCCAAAGAGAACTTCCATCGCTCCAGTTTACCGCTCTAAAACTCCGCGACCCGTCCGCCCCGGACAGCTTACAATGGCAAAGAGCCGCAAACTACCCCTGCCAGGAGAGATTCGGGATGCCGTCCGCCAAGGATCGAGGAAAATCCGCCCGTAAAAGCGTCTTTTCCGCGGTTGCCGCCGTCTCTTCCTCCATGCAGGCCAGCGCCATCTCGATCTCCGCAGCCCTCGCCGCCGAAACAGAGCGCGAAAACTCGGTCATCGCACGCGGACTGAAGCGTCAGGACCCCGACGTCCTCGACCACCTGATCGAGCTCTACCAGCACCGCCTGCTCCGCTATCTCCTGTTTCTGACCGGGAAGCGTGAGGTCGCCGAAGACCTCTTCCAGGAGACCTGGATGCGCGTTCTGCTTCGCGGCGCACAATACAACGGCAAAGCTCGATTCGACACATGGCTCTTCACCATCGCCCGCAACCTGGTCATCGACCTGTCGCGCAAGCGCACCATGGCCAGTCTGGACGAGATGCACGAGTCCGGCGAGGACGACCGCCCCTTCCAGATCGCGATCGACGGCCCCTCGCCGCTCGACCAGTTTCAGTCACGCGAGAACTGTGCCGAGGTCGCCGAGGTGCTCCTCACCCTCGAGCCGAACTATCGTGAGGTCCTCGTCCTTCGCTTCCACGAAGAGCTTTCGCTCGAGGAGATCGCCAGCGTCACCAAGGCTCCGCTCTCGACCGTGAAATCCCGCCTGTATCGCGGCCTGGCCGCCCTGAAGCCCGAGATGGAGCGCCTGCGCGCGACGCGTCTGCCCGCCGAGGTGCTCAGATGAGATCGATCAGCGTAGGCGCGAACGAAAGCCAGCGCGAGGTTGACTCCCTGGCACACGAAATTCTCTCCTCATCTATGAGCGAATTCAATCGCTCGGCAATCAACTCTTCGGCCAAGGCCAACATGGTCAACCGGACCCACCGCGTGGTCCGCGAGCGCGCCCGCACCATGCAGGCTAATCGCAGCCGCATGCGCGGGCTTCTGCTACCGCTGCTGCTCTGCTCTTCGCTGATGATCATGGTCTTCGGTGCATTCTATGTCGTGCTGGAGCAGTATGACCTGCTCACCTCCGAGCCATCGACGAACAGCCACCACCTCTTTCTGATTCTGCTCTGGTTCGTCCCTGTCTCGGGCGCGCTACTCGCCATGGTCTGGTTCCGCCATAGCCGCTCCCAGTCTGATGCGGAGGCGATTCGATGACCCAGCTCTGGAATAGACCCTCAGAGGACTCTGCTCATCGCGGTAAGGGTGAAGACGCGGAGCTGTCGATGATCCCGCGTTGGTCCATTGTGCTGGCCATCGTCGTCTTCGCCGCGACCCAGTACCTCTTCCATGGCATCCTTCCCCATCACAAGCCGGAGCTGCTGCCGTGGCGCCTGCTCATGGGCTATTCCACCGGAACTGCCTTTGCCAGCTACGTCCTGCTGGTTGGCTACGTAAGCCGCGACGTCAAACGCCGCAACATGTCAGCTGCCCTCTGGCTGCTGATCGTTGTGCTGATGCCCGGCGGCATCGGGGGAGTGGTTTACTTCCTGTTGCGCCAGCCGATCCTGACACGCTGCCCCCATTGCGC
>CAZZZQ010000221.1:0-6243 GCA_964658405.1 uncultured Sphingomonas sp. | reverse complement strand
CTCGCTGCTGGCGGATAAGCCAAAGCTGAACGCGCTCCTTGCCAACATTCCGTTGGGCCGGCTCGGCGAACCAGGCGACGTCGCCTCGCTCGCTGCCTTCCTGGCGTCGGATGAAGCAGCCTACGTCACCGGTTCGACCTACGTCATCGACGGCGGCCTGATGCGCAACTACCACGAGCAGTAAAACCCTGACCCTCACGGTAAAATAAACCCATGGAACTGCTTGTTTACTCCGCCGCCTGGTGCCGCGATTGTCGCGAAGCGAAGCGCTTTCTTACGAAGCACAACATCGCCTACAAAGAGATCGATATCGAGGACACCCCGGGTGCTGCCGACGAAGTCATGGCTAACGTCGGCAAGCGGGCCATTCCGCAGTTTGTGATCGACGGCAAATGGGTTCAGCCCTACAAGCCGGGCCGCGGCTTCATGCATGCCGAGATGGCTGAGCTGTTCGGCGTCAGCGAGGCGTAGCCAGCCGGGGAGGCACTTCCGTTAGACTGGAGGTCTATCAGTCTTCTGTAAGGAGTCTCTCTTGATCGCTCGCTACACCCGTCCCGAGTTGGGCCGCATCTGGTCCGATGAAAATAAATACCGCTGCTGGCTCACCGTCGAAGTGGCCGCGTCTCAGGCACTTGCGAAGGCCGGCATGGTCCCGCAGGAGGCCGCCGACGCCATCCGCGACAAGGGCAACTTCTCCGTCGACCGCATCAACGCGATCGAGGACGAGGTAAAGCACGACGTCATCGCCTTCACGACGGCGGTCGCGGAGCACATTGGCCCCGAATCGCGCTGGCTGCACTACGGCCTGACCTCGACCGACGTGGTCGATACCGCGCAGGCTCTCCAGTTGAAGGAGGCTTCGGCAATCATCCGCGCGGGGATCGTCCGCCTCGCCGAGGTGCTGAAGAAGCGTGCTGTCGAGTTCAAGCACACCCCCTCGATCGGCCGCACCCACGGCGTCCATGCCGAGCCGACCACCTTTGGGCTGAAGCTGCTGCTCTGGTACTCCGAGGTGCAGCGCAACCTCGTCCGATTCGATGCTGCTGCTGAAGATCTCCGCGTCGGCAAGCTCTCAGGCGCCGTCGGGACCTTCGGCCACCTGAAGCCGGAGCACGAGGAGGCGATCTGCGAGGCGCTCGGCCTGAAGCCGGTTGATGTGGCGACGCAGGTCGTCCAGCGGGATCGCCATGCGGCCTATGTTGCGACGCTCGCTGTGCTGGTCTCCACGCTCGACAAGATCGCCACGGAGGTTCGGCATCTCCAGCGCACCGAGGTTCGCGAGGCTGAGGAGTTCTTCTCCGAGAAGCAGAAGGGCTCGAGCGCGATGCCGCACAAGCGCAACCCGATCGCCAGCGAGCAGATCAGCGGCCTTGCCCGCGTCGTCCGCGCCAACGCCCAGACAGCCTTTGAGAATGTAGCGCTCTGGCATGAGCGCGACATCTCGCACTCCTCCGCCGAGCGGGTGATCCTGCCGGATTCGACGATCCTGGCCGACTACCTGCTTGCCAAGACGGCGAACCTGATCGAGAAGCTGCTGGTCTATCCGAAGCGCATGCTGAAGAACCTCGAGTCGACCGGCGGGCTGATCTTCTCCGGCCAGCTCCTGCTCGATCTCGCCGAGTCCGGCATGATGCGCGAGGATGCCTACCGGCTGGTCCAGGGGCATGCGATGCGCTCCTGGAAAGAGGATCTCGTCTTCCGCGACGAGATCGCAAAGGTTCCCGAGATCACGGAGCGGCTCTCGCCTGAGAAGCTCGACCGTGCCTTCGACTACACACGCCAGCTCGCCAACGTGGATGCGATCTTCGCCCGCGTTCTGGATAAGTAAGCGATGAGGCCTGAGCTCGCCGCACGCAGTCACGAGCTGGTGCAGATCGTGGATGCGGCGATGGCGAGCTCAGCCGAACGCAGCGGGCACTGGCTGGTCTGCCGGCCGGGCTGCTCTCAGTGCTGCGTCGGGGTCTTTCCGATTCGCCACCAGGATGCTGACCGGCTGCGCGACGGACTGATGGCCCTCACGCTTGACGATCCGGAGCGGGCGGCGAGGGTTCGGATGCGCGCCGCCGAGGCCCTGACGCGTCTCGATCCCTGGTTTCCGGGCGATCTTGCGACCGGCATCCTTGGCGAATCGTACGAGGACGCCATCCTCTTCGAGGAGTTCGCCAACAACGAACCCTGTCCGGCGCTCGATCTCGATCATGGGACCTGCGACCTCTACAGCAGCCGGCCTGTGCTCTGCCGGACCTTCGGGCCGCCGATGCGGACAGAGGAAGATAATCTGGCGACCTGCGAGCTCTGCTACATCGGTGCCGATACGGACGAGATCGCCCGGTGCGAGCTGGACCCGGCCATTTCCGGGATCGAAGAGGACAGCAATACTGCCTACGACGAGGCGACCGGCCGCCACGGCGAGACGCTGATTGCGTATGCGCTGCGCGGCGTCTGAGATGTTCAGCCCGTCAACGGCACCCGTCGCGCATCGGCGATAATCAGGGGTGATGAACGGTGATCCGAACGCACGCAACCTGACCCTGGCCGTAACCGGTGCCAGCGGAAGTATCTACGCAACCGAGATGCTGCGCGCCCTTGAGGCAGACCAGCGCGTCTCCAAGGTCAACTTTATTGCGTCTGAGAATGCGCTTCGCGTGTTTGCCGAGGAGATGCAGCTCAGCGGCCGAACCGGGCTGGTCGAGAAGCTGCTCGGCGCGCCCTCGGCGAAGGTCCAGCAGCACCCCGGCGGGGATATCGGCGCGAATGTGGCGAGCGGAAGCTACCCGTCGGACGGGATGATCGTGCTTCCCTGCTCCATGGGAACGCTGGCGGGAATCGCGAACGGCCTTGCCGCGAACCTGATCCAGCGGGCTGCGGATGTCTGTTTGAAGGAGCGGCGATCGCTTGTGCTCTGTGTCCGCGAGACGCCCTTGAACCGGATCCATCTCCGCAATATGCAGCTGGCCTCCGATGCCGGGGCGACGATCTATCCGGTCATTCCGACGCTCTATAACCTGCCGCAGAGCACGACCGAGATGGCGCGGGAGTTTGTGAATCGTGTACTGGCACATATCGGTCTGCCCCAGGCCGGCGCGTATCAGTGGCGAGCCGACTGACCGCTTCCCCACGCGCTGTCATCCTGAGCGAAACTCGAAGGACCTGCGGTTGCCGTCCTCCTCTTCGGGGACGACAGCTAGAAAGAGGCTACGGCTTCGGGAAGATCTTCTCGCCGCCGGCCATGGCTGGTTGCGCCTTCAAAAACTCGATCGTCCCCTCAAGGTATGGCTTCGAGCACTCCGCCGGCCCGAGGTGACCACAGCCCTCGACCACCTCGAACACCGAGTGAGGCACTGCCCGATGGATCTCTGCGCCGACCGATGGCGGAATCAGGTGATCCGCTCCGCCCCACAGGATCAGCATCGGCTGCTGCAGTCCGCGGAGTCGAAAGTCGAGAAGATTCCGCCCGCTGGTCATCGAGTTATAGCTGCGGTTGATGATCCACGCGTTCTGCTGCAGCTTGCGCAGCGATGCCCGGGCGGCAAACTCCGGCATACTCTTCGGGGTCGGTTCAAGCGTGTTAAACAGCCGCCGGACGCCTGCGGTATCCGAAGGGGTGAAGAGTCCGGGCGGGATATTCGTCTGGAAGTAGGTCCCGGCCGAGTCGTAGATGGCCAGCCGATCCACCATCGCTGGATGATCGAGCGCAAGCTGCATGGTCACCCATCCTCCCATCGACCAGCCGATCACGTCCGCACGCTCAAGATGCATCGCCTCCATGAAGCCGACGACCGTCTTCTCCTGCAGCGGGATCGAGTAGTCCACGTCGGGCTTCGACGACCGGCCATATCCAAGCAGGTCAGGGACGTAGACGTGAAAGCCGTTGGCCGCGAAGGCAGGGATCAGTCCGGACCAGTCCTCTCCGCGCGAGCCCAGGCCGTGGACGAGGACCAGGGGGACTCCGGGCTGTCCATTCGAGGGCTGAGCCTCGAAGTAGTGGATGCGATTGCCGCCGACCTCAACGTAGCGGCTCTGCACATCGGCGCGCCAAAGGTGATAGTAGATAGGCCGGTCGACGAACCAGAGTGGATAGCAATAGAAGAGGACACCGGCAATGAGAACCAGCGATACCAGCACGGCCGCGATGCGCCCCAACACTCTCATAGCTCTCTCCCTGCTGGCGGGGCACCCCCCCAAATGACCTCGGACGTCGGACCGTCCAGGTTGTAGATCGTAGCACCCTCGAGCTCGTCGAGAGGAACCCACCGTGCCTCGGCGGCGTCATCGCCACTGCAGAGCTCGATCGGATCGCACCCGTCTTCGAGCCTGCAGAGCCACTCCACCAGGATGTAGTGAAACTGCACCTCGCCCGCAGCATCCGGGATAATGCAGTCCAGCGTGGTGATGATTTCGATCGGTCTTACATCCAGCCCGGTCTCTTCGAGGATCTCTCGCCGAACCCCGTTGGCCATCGTCTCGCCCAGCTCCAGCCTGCCGCCTGGAAGCGACCATGCGCCTTCCAGCGGAGGCTGTCCCCGGCGGACGAGAAGGACACGCCGGTCCGAGAAGACGACTCCCGCCACGCCTACAACAGGTTGGGCCGGATACTCACGCCTCGGCTGGCCGGCGTCTCGGGAACTATTCACCTCAGGGGCTTACCAAACTCTTCCCCGAAGACGGTGTGACCCATGTCGAAGCGGCCGCCGTCATATTTATCCGTCCCCTTCAGGTGACCGACGGCCAGCAGCGCGACGACCCAGTAGCTGAGCGGAAGCCGGAGCGCCTCGTGGACCTTGTCCTGCTCGAAGCCTTCGAGCGGCGCCGTGTCGTACCCCAGCACCTCGGCCATCAGCATCATGTGCGTGTAGGCGAGCATGACGTGCTTGTTCAGCCAGCCGTGCATCTGCTCGTTCGAGAAGCTGGAGAGATAGTTGGGGACGCTGCTGCGGGCCTGCTCGGCGTAGCTCTCGGGCATTCCGCCCTCGCGGCCGAGCTGCAGCATCTCGTCGAGATCTTTTCGCCAGCCGTCCGCGTCGCCACAGGCCACGATCACGGCCGAGGCCTCTTCGACCTTGCCCTGATTGTAGCTGGCGGCACGAAGCTTGCGCTTCTGCTCCGGAGCCTGCACGACGACGAAGCGCCAGGGCTGGATATTGTAGCCACTGGGCGCATGCAGACCGGCCTGCAGGATGGTGCGCAGATCCTCCGACGGGATCGGCTCTCCGTCAAAGCTCGGCGTCGAGCGACGGTTGAAGACGACATCGCTCAGCTTCTTTTCCATCCTGGACCCGCTCCTCTGTTCAGCCATGGCTATCTATATCTCGCAATCGTAGTCGGGAGTGGCTAGCACTCCTATTGTGGACGTAAATCTGAGCCGGAGAGATTGGCACCCTGTACGGATTGACAAGGCTTATTATGCTGCCGGAACGAGCCCGGCGGCAGCACTACCGGATAAAAGTCATCTTCAACAGGCGCCAATCAGGGAATGTCGTTCATGACCTGTTCGGTCGGGTAGGTACTCTGGCCGGGTACGTCGGCGAAGATCCAGACGCCGTGAAAGCTCTTCCTCAGTTCAGGGTAGGCCGCCAGCAGGGCGCTCATTGCGGCGACGTTCTGCTTGCGAACGGCAGCCTGGTCAGAGACGGGAGCGCTCTTCAGATGGGCGGCTACGTCCACGCTCGGCGTTCCAAGCGAATCGTCGACGCCAAGACTGGTAAACCGATACTCCGTCCCGTCCTTACCCTTGACGACCAGTGGAACATCGGGCGTGATGCCCTCGGACAGGGCTGGCGGCGCGGCGGAGGTGGTCTCGGTACGCAGCTTTTCAAGGTGCGTGCTCTGGACGAAGTTGGCAGGCTGGAGCAGGTTTGCCGCCTCCTGGTAGTAGAGCCAGGCGCTCCACGGCTCTTTTTTAGCTGCCAGTTGCCGGGCCTGGGTCCAGTACCAAAGCCCGTCGTGGCTGGCTGCCGTCATCGGCTTCGGATAAAGCCCGGCCATCAGCCACTTGCCCTGCTCCTGCCTGAGGAGGAACGAAAGCCGCCACGGCGCTGGAGTTCCCGTCACGTCGACGATCGCGAAGGCGTATTTTCCGGGGGGGAGGGCGGGGATGAGGAACTCGGTCTCGTTGACGGAGCGATTCAGGGTGCAGAAGAACTGTGCGTCGCCGGGCGTGCCATCGGCCGCACGCTTCAGGGTAGAAGCATCGAGCAGGTAGACCTGATCGACGGCCAGCGTGCCGCCCTTCAGCTTCGGGGC
>CAZZZQ010000220.1:0-6258 GCA_964658405.1 uncultured Sphingomonas sp. | reverse complement strand
GCACATCCGCTTCTCGCTGATCGAGAATGAAGAGCGGACCCGGCAGGCGCTGCGCGGCATCAAGCAAATGTTCAAGGCTGGCTAAAAAAAGCGAGAGCGTCAACGCTCTCGCTTTTTTCATTCCCGAATTTAGTCTGCGTTCAGTTCTAGTGCCCGCCCGCCAGCTCCGGTGCCGGCTTCTCACGCTTCTTGGGAAGCCGCATCAGGAAGGGCAGCGGAACCAGGCAGAACAGCAATGCAGCCAGCACAACAAAGGCGTTCTGATAGCTGAGCATGGTCGCCTGCAGCTGCATCTGCCGATACGCCTCGCCGACCGCTGCCTGTGCGGCCTGTGCGGACGACATGCCGCCGGACATCAGCAGCTCACGCATCCGCCCCATATACATGCGGTATTGCACGCTGCCCGGGATCACATTCGATCCGAGCACCTGCTGGTGGACCTGCGAGGTTCTAGCGATAAAGGTCGTCAGCAGGGCCGTTCCCGCGCTACCGCCGATATTGCGGGCGAAGTTCGAAAGGCTGGAGATCTGGTTGCTCTTATCCGCCGGCACGCCAACGTAGTTCAGCGTGCTGATGGGGATAAAGATGAACGGCAGCGCCATCATCTGGATGATGCGCCACTCCGTCGCCGCCGCAAACGACGTCCCGAGGTCCAGGCGCGTCAGGTTGTAGACCCCGAGCGCCGTAAAGAAGTAGCCCGCCGCGGCCATCAGGCGCGGATCCATCTTGCCGACCGTCTTTCCGGCGATCAGCATCATGATCATCAGCACGAAGCCGGCAGGCGACAGCACCATACCGGCGCGCTCCGCCGTGTAGCCGAGCAGCGTCTGTAAGTACTGCGGAATGAGCACAGTCGATCCGAATAGCACCATTCCGAGGATCAGCTGCAGGAAGACGGCGGTGCCGAAGTTGCGATTCTTCAGCAGCTTGATATCGACAATCGGATCGGGATGGTACCACTCCCAGAAGACAAACCAGATCAGCAGGACGATCGATGCACCGAAGGTGAAGCGGATCATCGGGTTCGAAAACCAGTCCTTCTCCTGCCCCTTGTCGAGCGTGAACTCGAGCAGGCCGACGCCCAGCGCGACCAGTCCCAGGCCCATAAAGTCGACCTTGAGGTGCTTCGAAGCCTCCTTGCGAGCGACCAGGTGTGGCGGGTCTTCGACCATTCGGTTGCTGAGATAGAGCGACAGCAGGCCGACGGGGAGGTTGATAAAGAAGATCCAGTGCCAGTTGAAGTTGTCCGTGATCCAGCCGCCCAGCGTAGGTCCGATCGCCGGGGCAAAGACGACTGCCATGCCGTAGACCGCGAAGGCCTGGCCTCGCTTTTCGATAGGAAAGGTGTCGGCAAGGATCGCCTGCTCGCTGGGGGCCAAACCGCCGCCGCCGAGTCCCTGCAGGATGCGCGCCAGGATCAGGATTGGCAGCGTCGGCGCGAGGCCGCAGAGCATCGAGCAGACCGTGAAGATGCCGACGCACGTCATGTAGAAGCGCTTCCGTCCGAAGCGGTTCGAGAGCCAGCCCGAGATCGGCAGAATGACCGCGCTGGCGACGAGATAGCTGGTCAGGACCCAGGTCGCCTCATCCTGGCTGGCGCCCAGCGAACCAGCGATGTGTGGCAGTGCAACGTTCGCGATCGAGGTGTCGAGCACCTCCATGAAGGTCGCGAGCGTGACCGTCAGCGCGATCGCCCACGGATTATGGTGCGGCTTCCACGTTGGCAGAGCGATGGGTCGAACTTGTGCAAGGGTTGCCATATATCAGTGTCCTGATATTATCTCAGGAGACTGATATGTGCGAATCGACACAAACAACAGAACTTAAAGAGGCCCGGCGCAACGCCGCTCGGTCGATGAAGCGCCTTCTGACTCACTTCCGAACGCAGATGGACGATGGGCTGCGGCCCTTCGGCGTGACCAAGGCCCAGATTCAGCTTCTGGTTGCGATTCGAAATGCCCCGGGCAGCTCCGGCGCGCACGTTGCCCGCCTCTGCGAGGTCACACCCCAGACGGTGCAGGGGCTGCTCGAACGCGCGGAAGAGAGTGGATGGATTGTTCGCGCGAAGGACAGCGTCAACGACCGGATCATCACGGCGTCGCTGACGCCCGCTGGCGACGAACTGCTGGTTGCCGCTGAACGTGTCGTCGGGAAGATCGAGACAAAGCTGTGGGCGGGGATCCCGGAGGACGAAATCAAGTCGGTCAACCAGATCCTGGAGAAATGTCTACAGAACATCGCCTAGGGTCAGGTCTATCGTCCCACCCTGCCAATCATAATGGCAAGGATGGGACACCAGGGCGCACTCAATTGAACTAGCGCTTTCCGGCTGCGAGCTTCTTCTGTGTATCGATAAAGCGGCGGATGCGGTCGATGCTGCGGGCCTTGCCGAAGATCACCAGGCTCTCAAGCAGCGGCGGCGACATCGTGCTCCCGGTCAGGATGGCCCGGAGCAGCATGAAGTTCTCCTTGACCGACCAGGTCTTGTCCAGGCCCAGCTGTTTCAGCGCCGGCTCGATCGCCTCGGTCGTCCAGTCCGTCGCTTCGAGCACGATCAGCTGCTCGGCGGCGAAGGCCAGCGTCTCCTCGAGCGTGCGCTTCTTCGGGAGGAAGACCTCCTGCGGCGGCATGATGTTGTCCGCGAAGAAGAAGCCGGTGATGTCTCCGAACTGGCCGAGCGTCTCGATGCGCGTCTGCATGATGCCGGAGATCTGGCGGATGTACTCCTCCGAGAAGACCCGTTCGCGAACCGCCTGGTAGAAGGCCTCCGGCGGGAGTGCGCGGAGATACTCGCCGTTCAGCCACTTGAGCTTGGTGAGGTCGAAGACCGGGCCACCGAGGCGGATCTTGTCGACCTCGAACCGTTGAATCATCTCGTCGAGCGAGAAGATCTCGTTCTCCTTGGCGCCATTGACGACCTCGACCGGGGTCGGTGTGGGCATGCCGCCCCCCATCAGGCCGAGGAAGTTGATGATGGCCTCGGGCAGGAAGCCGGCCTGCCGGTAGTAGACCAGCGAGACGGGATTCTTGCGCTTTGAGATCTTCGACTTGTCGAGGTTGCGCAGCAGCGGCATGTGCCAGAAGCGCGGGCTCTCCCAGCCAAAGGCCTTGTAGAGCAGGACGTGCTTCGGCGTGGACGAGATCCACTCCTCGGCGCGGATGACGTCCGTGATCTTCATCAGGTGGTCGTCGACGACGTTGGCGAGGTGGTAGGTCGGGAAGCCGTCGGACTTCATCAGGACCTGGTCATCGACGTTGGTGTGCTCGAAGGTGATGTTGCCGCGCAGCTCGTCGCGGAAGGTGGTCGAGCCCTCGGTCGGGACCTTCATGCGCACAACGTAGGAGCGGCCCTCAGCCAGGTACGCGTCGATCTGATCCTGCGAGAGGTTGCGGTGTGCTCCGTCATAGCGGGGCGGCAGCTTGGCGGCGACCTGGCGCTGCCGACTGGCCTCCAGCTCTTCAGGGGTCTCAAACGACCGGTAGGCGGTGCCGTTTGCAAGCAGCAGTTCGACGTGTTCGCGGTAGATCTCGCTGCGCTCCGACTGGCGGTAGGGGCCGTACGGGCCGCCGACGTCCGGACCTTCGTCCCATGTCAGGCCAAGCCAGCGGAGGGCGTCAAAGATCATCTGCTCGGAGGTGGAGACAAAGCGCGCACGGTCCGTGTCCTCGATCCGGAGCACGAACTGGCCTCCCCGCTGCCGGGCGTACAGGAAGTTGATCAGGCCGATGTAGGCGGTGCCGACGTGTGGGTCGCCGGTGGGCGACGGGGCGATGCGGACGCGGATGGGAGCTTGGGATGCTGGGGTAGTTTCGGTCATGGAAGTTGTACTCCTCCATCGTACTTGGTTCTAGGGCTGCGGGGGTTGGAGCTCCTCGGCGGGCAGCACAACCCGCGTCCGCCAGATCTCGAGCAGCGTCGTGGCGACGGTGAAGGTCACCGGGCCAAGGATGATGCCGGGGATGCCGAAGAGCGCAACGCCGCCTATGATCGAGAGCAGGATGGCCACCGGATGCGAGCGCAGCTTCGATCCGACCAGGAACGGGTAGAGGATGTTGTCGATGGTGCTGACGATCACGCCACCCCAAAGGGCAAGCAGCGCGGCCTTCCCCCAGTGGCCGCTCAAGCCGAGATAGACCGCGATGGGCGCCCAGACGAGCACCGCGCCAACACCCGGAATCATCGCAAAGGCGCAGGTGGTGAAGGCCCAGAGGATGATTCCCGGAACCCCAAGCACCCAGTAGGCCAGCCCGGCAAGCACGCCCTGCAGGGCAGCGATCGTCAGCCGGCCAAGCGCCGTCGCCTTGATAGTGTTGTCGACCCGGTCGAGCAGCTCCGTAGTATCTTCTTCCCCCAACGGCAGGATCGACCGGGCGAAGCTGATAGCAATTGCGCGGTCCCGAAAGAGGAAGAAGAGGATGAACAGCATGAAGACGACCTGCGTAATCAGCACGATCGAGTGGCCGAGGACGAGGAAGAGCCTGCGGCCGAGGAAGGCGGCGCTGGCCTTGATGGTTTCGTCGACGTCGAGCGAGTCGGTCACGGACTGGATACGTTCGCCTAAAGTCGGGTGTTGAGCGATAAAGGCATCGTAGGCGGCATGATTTGCGTTATGGCGCAGCGCATGGACCGCGCCGATCGCCTGGTCGACGATCTCCTGCGCGAGGAAGAAGAAGGGAATAATAATGCTCAGGATCACCAGCAGCAGCGCGAGAGCGGCGCAGGCGTTCCGGTTTTTGATCCTGGTCGACAGCCAGTCGTAGGGGTGCTGCGTGATCACTGCAAGAACGATCGCTCCGACGATGGCCGAGAACAGGGGCTGCAGGATCATCGCGCAGAGCAGCAGCGTTCCGAATGTAAGCAGGAACAGGGTCAGCTGGTTCCAGGGTGAGACGGGGCGATTGGCTTGCACGCGGGGTCTGCTCCTTGCATAGGGACATATCCAGTCTAGAGGAGTCGGGAATGAGACGGTGGTGCGTTTTGACCGGCGGCTCCTGGGGTGCACGGCAACAACGCAATCGGACCCTGCTGACAACCGTCACCTAGAAGAGGTATACGTTCTGACTCGAGGTGTGTGAGATGAGTCAGCCCAGACTGTACCCGCTGCATGAAGCTATCAAGGCTCAGCAGTCCCTTCGCCGCGCTGCCGGACTTGGACCGGAGATGTTTCCGGTCGAGGCATTCGTAGGGATGATCAGCGATGAGGTTGAAGCCCTACGTAAAGCCGGAAGCACTGACGGAGAGATTGCGTCCATCATCCACGAGAATAGTGCGATCGAGATTACGGGCGCGGAGATCGCCGAGCACTACGCCTCGCCTGAGCGTCGTCATCAGCACGATTGATTTCTTGTCATCCCCGAAGGGGATCTGCGTCTCAGCCTTTATCGCCGGACGAAGCGCTAAAGCTCCATCGCAAACTGGTTGCTGGGCGAAAACGTCTCCGGTCGGGGCTGCGTGGACAGGTCGAGGATCAGGCGCTCCAGCACAAGCAGCTTATTGGCCGGACTGGAGCGAAGTTCGAGGTCGGCGCGGGCGACGAGGCGGATGGCCCGCGTCAGTTCGCGGCGAGACTTATAGCGGCGAGCCTGCTTGATCAGCTCCTCGGCCGCGAAAGGCGGCATGCGGAACCCCTGCCAGAGGACCTGCCAGATCGCCCTGGAATCACGCACGTTCTTCTCCGAGATGATGAGCATCTGGCGGAAGGTGCGGGCGAGCATGTACAGGTGGCCGATCGCGGCATCTTCGCATCCGTCGGAGGCATTGAGCAGGCCGTGCAGCAGCAGCAGGGCGCGGGGCCGGTCGTGCGCAGAGATGGCGTCGGTCAGCTCGTAGAGGGAGCGCTGCTTCGCCGCGAGAACCATCGTCTCGACATCGCCGAGGGTGATCCGGTTGCGGGCGAGCGAGGTGGTTGCGGAGGATTCTGGCGATGGAATGGGTGCAGTGACGTAGAGGAGCAGCTTTTCGAGCTCGCTCGCGATCAGCATCATGTCCGCGCCAAGCGCGTCGACCAGCTCGCGTGCGGCGTCGGCGTCGATGCGGGCCTCGCGGAGCTGTGCCGCCTCGGTGACCCAGCGGACCGCATCCGCTTCATCGACGCGAGCCAGCTCAACGATGCCGCAGTGATCGCCCAGCGTCTCGCGGATGCGCTCGAAGCGCTCCTTGTCCTGCATATCCATGCGGCGAAGGTCGGTCGGAATGCGGAGGTGGTCGGCGACAAAGAGCAGCAGCGACTGGGGATTCGGCGAGCGGAAGTAGGTGTC
>CAZZZQ010000219.1:0-6267 GCA_964658405.1 uncultured Sphingomonas sp. | reverse complement strand
CTGCTGTTCGACCTCCTGACGCTTCTCCTCTTCGCTCTTGATGTCGATCTTCCACTGCAGCAGCTTGGCTGCGAGACGAACGTTCTGGCCCTTCTTACCGATCGCGAGCGAAAGCTGCGTGTCGTCGACGATCACCTCGATCTGCTTATCGGCGAGATCAACGATGGACACCCGGCTGACCTTGGCAGGCTGCAGAGCCTTCTCAGCGAAGGTGGTGATCTCCTCTGAGAACTCGATGATGTCGATCTTCTCGCCGCGCAGCTCCCGGATAATGGATTGGACGCGCATCCCCTTCATTCCGACGCAAGCTCCGACGGGATCGACGTCTTTATCGCGGCTCATGACGGCAATCTTGGTCCGCTCACCGGCCTCACGAGCGATGGCACGAATGCTGACCGTACCGTCGTAGATCTCCGGAACCTCGCTCTGGAAGAGGTTCTGCACCAGTGCAGGGGCGGCGCGGGAGACGATCACCTGCGGACCCTTGGCGGCACGGTCGACGCGGAGGAGAACGACGCGGACGCGCTCGCCGACGGAGAACTGCTCCAGCCGCGACTGCTCGCGCTTCGGCATCCGGGCCTCGGCCTTGCCGAGATCGAAGATGACGTCCATCGGCTCAAGGCGCTTCACGGTCGCCGTAAGAACCTCGCCGGCGCGGTGGTTGTACTCGTTGAATACAGTGTCGCGCTCAGCCTCGCGGACCTTCTGGAAGATGACCTGCTTCGCCATCTGCGCCGCGATCCGGCCCAGCGGGGTGGTGTCCTTATAGAAGCGCAGCTCCCCGCCAACCTCGACCTCGGGGGCAAGCTCGCGAGCCTTCTCGAGCGAGATCTGGTTGATCTCGTCCTCGACCTGCTCCTGCGTCTCGACGACCGTCTTGTAAACATAGGCGCGGATCTCGCCGGTCTCGCGATCCATCTCGGCGCGCATATTCTCTTGTGTCTTGTAGTACTTGCGGGTTGCGAGCGCGATTGCGTCCTCAACTGCGCCGACCACTACCTCGGGCTCGATGCCCTTGTCGCGGCTCAACATCTCGATCGACTGGTACAGAACACTTGCCATTGCTCACTCTTCCTTGATTGCAGGTACGTGGGTTGCTCTTGCTTGCTGCCGGCCCGGTAGAAGTGGCCCGGCTAGATCTCGGCGATCAGGTTCGCCTTTTCAACATTGGCCAGGGGAATGGTCACAATCTGCTCGGTCGCGGCCTTCTTTGCCTTGCCCTTTTGCTTGATCGCTGCCAGGTCGATCGTCAGAACGTTCTCCGCGAACCCTGTCAGCCGCCCCTGCCACTGGCGATTGCTGTTGATAGGCGTAAAGGTCTGCAGCTTGATCAGGCTGCCCTGAAAGCGCGTGAACTCTTCCGCCTTCGACAGCTTCCGTTCCAGCCCCGGGGATGAGACCTCGAGGGTGTACTCAGCGCCCGGGACCAGATCTTCTACGTCCAGCAGGGTCCCGAAGTCCTGGGCGAAGGTCGCGCAGTCCTCATGGGTAACACCGGAGAGCATTTCGACTGGAACGCCCTTGGGGAGGTCGACCTCTTCTCCCGAGGCAACAACCGCTGCCAACTTGGCCCGTTCCTCTGCATCCTTCTCCAGAAAGACGCGCAGGGTGCGGAACTTCACGCCGCCTGAAAACTCAATATCTACGAGGTCAAGGTGATGCGAGGCCGCAACCCGTTGTGCAATTGCCCGAATTTCTTCAATTTGAAGCGCCATAGTTGTTCTTTGGTTCGATGCAGGTGATCCTGCGGACTGTCTTTAGAGCAAATAAAAAGTTGGCATCGGCCCACTCATCCCTTCCGCCACTCCCGGTTCGCTCACGGTGTCTATACTGCGACGGAACAAATTCGCTTGCAATCTGAATGATACATCCATCAGGAGCCGAATTCAATGATCGTTCGGCCCTCGGATCAGCCGTGCAGCGAATTTTCAAGCAATTTCATGAAGCCTTAGCGGGCGGCGATTTGCTCTGGACCCCCAGCAACTCTACAATCGATCAACCTGCATCGCGAAACAAGACTTTGCGGGGCCATACCTATGATCAACCTTCCTCTGCTCGAAGCTCTTACCTTTGATGACGTTCTTCTCGTTCCTGCCTACAGCGATGTTGTCCCCACGCAGGTCAGCACACAGACACGCGTCACGCGTAACATCATGCTCAACACACCGCTGATGTCCGCCGCCATGGACACCGTAACCGAGTCGCGCCTCGCGATCGCCATGGCCCAGCAGGGCGGGATGGGCGTCGTCCACCGCAATCTTTCGATCGAGCAGCAGGCCGGCGAGATCGACAAGGTCAAGCGCTCCGAGAGCGGCATGATCGTCGACCCCGTGACCATCTCCCCTGAGCAGCCGATCGCCGACGCCCTCGAAGTAATGCGGCGCTACAAGATCTCCGGCGTCCCGGTCACGAAGAACCGCCGCCTGGTTGGAATTCTGACCAATCGCGACCTGCGCTTCGTCTCCCGGACCGATCTGTCGATCGACTCCGTCATGACCAAGGAGAACCTCATCACCGTTCCCGTCGGGACGACCCTTGAAGAGGCGGAGCACATCCTGCATCAGCATCGCGTCGAAAAGCTCCTCGTCGTCAACGACGAGTACGAGCTGAAGGGGCTGATCACGGTCAAGGACATCCAGAAGAAGCTGAAGTATCCAAACGCCTCGAAGGACAGCCAGGGCCGTCTCCGCGTCGCCGCCGCCATCGGCGCAACCGGCGACTTCCTCGAGCGCGCGGCCGAACTGGTGGCCAACCGTGTCGATGCGCTGGCAATTGACTCCGCCCATGGCCACTCCTCCCGCGTGCTTGAAGCGGTCGCGGCAGTCAAGAAGGCCTTCCCGAATGTGGACCTGCTCGCCGGCAATGTGGCGACCTACGAGGGCACGCTTGCCCTGATCGATGCCGGTGCGGATGCCGTCAAGGTCGGCATCGGGCCTGGTTCGATCTGCACGACGCGCATGGTGACCGGTGCCGGAATGCCGCAGATAACCGCCATCGCCGAGGCCTATCGGGCCGCCAGCGAGCGAAACATCCCGCTCATCGCGGACGGTGGCATCAAGTATTCAGGCGATGTCACGAAGGCGATCGCGGCTGGAGCCAGTGTCGTCATGATGGGCTCACTCTTCGCCGGTGTCGATGAGAGCCCGGGCGAGACGATCCTCTACCAGGGCCGGTCCTTCAAGGCCTATCGCGGCATGGGTTCACTCTCCGCCATGGCGCAGGGCTCGGGCGAGCGCTACTTCCAGAGCAAGGACGACATGACCGAGGCCGCTGTCGGCGAGCGTCCGTCGCTCACCGCGCGCGAGGGAAGCAGCCAAAACCGCCTCTCGAAGTTTGTTCCAGAGGGCATCGAGGGCCGCGTCCCGCACCGTGGACCGCTGGAGGCGATGGTCTACCAACTGGTCGGCGGCCTGCGGTCGGGAATGGGCTACCTCGGCTGCGAGACAATCGAGGATCTGCAGACGAAGTCCCGTTTCATCCGCATCTCAAACGCCGGTCTTCGCGAGAGCCACGTCCACGACGTGATCATCACCCGCGAAGCTCCGAACTATCACGTCGAGTAGTCAGCGCGAGGACGCCGTGGTCTCGTAGACCATGGCGTCGAAGCGATGGCGTGTTCCGAAGCCGAGCTCCTCGTACAGCCGCATCGCCTCGTTGTTCGCCTCGGTGACCGTCAGGGTAATCGCCTGAAACCCGGTATTCCGCAGGCTGGCGGCACAATGCTGCATCAGCATCCTGGCAAATCCACGTCCCCGGTAGGCAGGATCGACGCAAAGCTGTGTAATGTGCGCAACCCCCTCCCCGACATCCGAGCAGAGCACCATTCCGACGAGCGACCGGGTCTGCTGGTTGCGGATCACCCATGAGGCGGCGGCGCTGAAGACACCGCAGCCGGGGAAACGCACGATATTGTGTAGAAATCGCAGCGAACCGTGGAGCGATCTGTACTGGTCGTTGACGAGGGCGTCGACGTGTCCCTGGTAGGCAAGGTGGATCAACTCTGCCGCATGGTTGTAGTCCTCGACGGTCCAGCGGGAGAGCTCGAGCTCAACTGGGATCTCAGGCTGCGGCCGACCGGACTGGACATACTCCTTCAGATTCAGCTCGAGAAACCGTCGTGGGAACATCTCAAAGCCGGCTGTCGCATAGACCTCGTTGATCGCGCCGGCGTCGTAGAGCAGAAGCTGCGACTCGATCCGGTCGATGTTCGGGGAGTGCTGGAGCAGCTGGATGAGGTTGTGCAACAGGGTATTGGTGATCAGCAGGGCCGCCGCGGGATCGTCCGCCAGCGCGTAGGCGTCGCCAATGACGGCCTTGTGGCCCTCGTAAACGGAGAAGGTAAAGCCGCAGATCCGGCCGCGGTCGAGGGCTACAAAACCCGGCAGCACGCGGGAGTCGAGATACTGCAGCAGAAGCTCGGTCGAGCTCGAGTAGTCCCAGCGCAGGCGCTGCTTCCACAGCCGGGCCTCGCTCTCGAGCAGCGGGCGAAGTTGTCGCGCAGAGAAGTGCCGAAGGTCCAGGATCTCGAGTTGCGTTGCGACCGCCATGATGAGTCTGCCTTGCTTGAGCTTATCGCAGCAGAATCAAGACTCGCCGGCGTCGCCTGTTGAAGATCGAGGTTACCGGGCGTAGACCTTATAGACTTCAAGGCCCTGGGGGGCGTAGAGGAAGAGTGGTTCGTAGATGCGGCCCGCAAGCCAGCGCTGCAGATCAGAGGTGTCGTTCGCCGGAATCACGAGCAGGTGCTCCTCGGCCGGGACGCCATCCGCGCTGTAGTGCACGAGCGATTCGTTCCGGTAGAACGCCAGACCGTAGGCCATATCGCGCTTGACGGACTCGACGGCGAGCACCTTCATCCCGGGAGCCTGCTTGCTGATCCGTTCGGCGAGAGGGCGTGCCGAGTAGGTCAGGTCCAGCTCCCGGCCGTGGAAGCCGAGCAGGAAGATCAGCGTTGCAACGACCGGGATCAAGGTCGCGTTGCGCACCTGGGCGATACTCCCCTTCCGAATCATGAAGGCGACCAGTGCGCCCATCAGGATGGCGGCGACGGCCGCGATGACGAGCCAGTGCCGGGAGGGGACCAGCGTCTCGTAGGTCATGTGCTGCGGTGCGAGGACGAAGACAAAGACCAGAAGCGCGCACAGCGCCGCGTGCGAGTAGAGAAGCCAGTTCGGCAGCCCCTGGCGGCGAATACGGTTGAGGTAGTCGCCAGTAAGAATCGTCAAAGGCGGGATCGACGGAAGAATGTAGCCCGGGAGCTTGGAGCCGGAGAAGGAGAAGAACAGGATGGGGAAAAGCGCCCACAGGACCAGGAACTCGGGAAAGGCGTCGCCTGCACGGATGTGGCCGAGGTAGCGCTGCGGCCTGCGGCGTGCCTTCCACTCGGCGATGGAGACCTGGATGGCGTCGACCAGTGCGCGGATCGCGATAACCGTCCACGGCATCAGGGCGATCAGCAGGACGGCGATGTAGTACCAGAACGGCTGATGATGCTGGTATCGATTGGTCGCGAAGCGTTCGAGGTTGTGCTCGAGGAAGAACGACCGGTAGAACGTCGGGTTGTTCCGTTGGACGGCAATGTACCAGGGCAGCACCATCACGAGGTACAGCAGGATGCCGGGGATCCAGATCGTCCGCCTAAGGACTGACCACTCCTTGCGCAGGCCGACGAAGAGCACGATGATCGCGAGCGCAAGAAACGGAGCGACGGGGCCCTTGGCGAGCGTTGCCGCCGCGCCGAAGAAGTAGAGGTCGAAGAGCCAGAACTTCTTGCCAGTCTCATACCAGGCGTACCAGCCGAGCATTCCGATGCAGAAGGGAGCCGCGAGCTGCATGTCAGTCGACGCGCCGCGGGCGAAGCTGACCATCCCAAGGCATGAGGCCGTGATGAGCGCTGCATCCAGATGGCCACCCGGCCGGAAGCGCCGCAGGTGCAGAAAGATCAGCAGGAAGAGGAAGAAGGCCCCCGAGGAGGAGGGAAGCCGCGCGACCCAGTCAGAGACGCCGAACTCCTTGAAGAAGCTCATGGCGCGCCAGTAGTACAGCGCCGGCTTTTCGAGCCACGGCTGGCCGTACAGGATCGGCGTGACCGTCCCGCCGACCAAGCAGTGGAAGGAGTCCTGAAGATCAGCCACATGGAAGCCGCGAGGAGTGACCTTGGCGTGTGCTTCGTGACAGATATTCGAGTGCGCCTCCAGCATCTCCCGGGCGATCTGTGCATAGCGCGGTTCGTCAGCGCCTACAAGACCAAGCCGGTCGCCGCCGAAG
>CAZZZQ010000218.1:0-6271 GCA_964658405.1 uncultured Sphingomonas sp. | reverse complement strand
TCTGTATCGTCTGCGATCAGCAGAGCGCACGCGGTCACAAACTTGGTCGCCACATGATGCAGGAGACGGCCGTTTACTCAACCGTTTGCGCGATTCAAAATCTGTGGCTTGCAGCACGGGCCGAGGGGGTAGGGGTTGGCTGGGTCAGCATCCTCGATCCAAACGGCCTGCGGTCGGTACTATCGATCCCCGATCACATCCTGCCCGTTGCGTATCTCTGTCTCGGCTACGTCGATGAGTTTGCGGTGCGGCCAGAGCTTGAGCGCCAGGGATGGGAGGAGCGGCTACCGCTCCATTCCGTCGTCTCCTATGACGCGTACAGCGAGGTGGATGCGAAGTGACAGCGCGCGCCATCATGGTCCTCGGGACCAGCTCTCACGTCGGCAAGTCATTGCTCACCGCTGCACTCTGCCGTATCTTCGCGCGGCAGGGCTATCGTGTTGCGCCGTTCAAATCGCAGAACATGTCCCTGAATTCAGCGGCGACCATTGAGGGATTGGAGATCGGCCGTGCGCAAGCGCTACAGGCCGAGGCCGCTGGAGTTGCACCCTCAGTCGACATGAATCCCATCCTGCTGAAGCCCTCCGGCGATATGACCTCACAGGTCGTTGTGCGCGGAAAGATCTGGGGGCGGCTCTCTGCAGCCGACTATCATCTTCGTCGTGTCGAAGAGTTGATGCCCATGGTGCGTGAGAGCTACGCCGTACTCGCATCGCGTCATGATGTCATCGTGATCGAAGGGGCCGGCTCTCCCGCCGAGATCAACCTGAAGCAGCATGACATCGTGAACATGCGCATCGCGGAGATGGCTGACGCGAGCTGCCTGCTCGTCGGCGATATCGACCGAGGCGGAGTCTTCGCATCGCTGCTTGGCACCGTGATCCTGCTTGATCCGGACGAGCAGGAACGGGTCCGCGGTTTTGTGATCAATAAATTTCGCGGTGACATCGGTCTGCTGCAGCCGGGGATTCGCATGATCGAGGAACGTCTTGAGAAACCCTGCATCGGCGTGCTCCCCTATCTTCATAAGCTCTTGCTCGAAGAGGAAGACAGCCTCGGTCTCCCTATGAATGAGGGCGGGATCTCATGGGACGACCGTTCGCAGCCTGATCGGCCCCTTTGCATCGCGGTCATTGCCCTTCCCTCCTTCTCCAACTTTACGGACTTCGACGCGCTTCGCTCCGAGCCTTCTGTTTCCCTTCGATTTATCAGAGACGCCGAAGAGCTGGCGCACGCCGATGTCGCGATCCTGCCGGGCAGCAAGCAGACTGTGGACGACCTGCTGTGGATGCGGTCCAACGGAGTTGAAGCCGCCCTGCTCGCGTACGCAAAGGCTGGATTGATCGCGGGGATCTGCGGCGGCATGCAGATGCTTGGCGTACACATTCTCGACCCGCTGGGCATGGAGACCGCCGGCACAGTCGCAGGCCTGGGTCTACTTCCAATCAACACTACGATGCAGCCGCAAAAGGTCACGAGTCTGACCAACGGCACGCTTGCTACCGGCTCCCTCTTCGGACAACCGATGAACGATGTGAAGCTCTCAGGCTACGAGATTCACATCGGAGAGACCGCCTATCTTGAAGGGTCGACGGTCTTCGCAACGCTCGAACGCCAACGCCAGGTGGACGGTTTAGCAGCTCCGCACAGCGACGGCTGCATCGCGCAGGATGGCAGAATCTTCGGAACGTATCTGCACGGAGTCTTCGATGAGGACAGCTTCCGGCACTCCTTCATCCGTGCTGCGCGCGCGTATCACGGGCTGGCTCCTTCGAGGGTCTTTGACGCGTGGAAGGAGAAGCGGCATGCATCGCTTGATCGACTCGCCGATACTGTTCAGGAGTCGCTTGATATCACAGCGATCTTCTCGTGGGCGGGCCTCGCGTACGACACTGCTCGTGCCACAGATGATGGAGCGAACGGCGTTGGATAGAAGACTTCTCATTCCTGCGGCATACGTTCTCGACCAGGTGGCCGGCGACCCCGAGTGGCTCCCGCATCCCGTGCGCCTTATGGGCTCACTCATTACCAGGGGTGAGGCCACCCTGCGCAGATCCGGTCAAAGCGCGGAGCGTGAGCTTTTCTCCGGAGCTTTGCTAACGACCTTCCTCGTCGTTGGGACTTACTACACGACTAGACAGCTTCTTCGCGCCGCCAATGCCTCGTCGCCCACGATCGGCGCAGCGGCTGAGATCGTTCTCGCGAGCACATGCCTCGCCGCCTCTAACCTGCAGGACGAGGCCCGCACCGTGACCGACGCGCTTGAGACAGGCGATCTGGAGTATGCACGCGTGCGCCTGGCTCGCATCGTAGGCCGCGATACGGCGCAGCTCTCCGCGCAGGAGATCAGCCGAGCCGTCATCGAGACAGTCGCTGAATCTGCGTCTGACGGAGTCATCGCGCCGCTCTTCTATATGGCGCTCGGTGGAGTTCCGCTCGCCATGGCGTACAAGGCGGGCAATACACTTGACTCGATGATCGGGCACGCCGACGCACGCTACTTTTACTTCGGCAAAGCGGCGGCTCGGCTCGATGACCTCGCGAACTTTTTGCCGGCCCGCCTGACCGCGTTGGGAGTAGTCGCAGCGGCCTCCATGTATAAATCCGCGAGCGCCCATGAAGCGTGGCAGACGTGGCTCGAAGATGGTGGGAAGCATAAGAGCCCAAACGCCGGGCAGCCTGAGAGCGCCATGTCCGGCGCGCTGCGGGTGCAACTTGGTGGAGCGAACACATACGCAGGAGAGTTCATTCCCGCAGAGATCATAGGCGCAAAGTTCCCACCACCTACGTCGCAGGACGCAACCCAATCCATTCGCATGATCGCTGTCGTCTCACTGCTCGGCGCGGCTGTAGCGACGATTGCACTCCTATTTGCGAGCTCAGAGCAACGCCGATGATCAAGGCTCTTCCATCGCACGGCGGCCAGCTCCGCAGGATCAGCGAGCGCTACGGCATCCCACCCTCTGAGCTGCTCGACTTCAGTGCGAATATCAATCCCGAAGGCCCGCCGGCGGGTGTACTAACCGCACTCCGCGCAGCACTTGCAGAACCCTACGTGCTGCTCGACTACCCCGATCTCGAAGAGGCTGAACTGAAGAGCTCCATCGCGCGATACGTGGGTATATCTGCGGATCAGATCGCCGTGGCGAATGGGTTTGTTCCTTTACTCGAGGCCGTGTTGCGCACTCACCCCATCCAGCGCTGCCTGCTTCCGGTACCAGCATTCAACGAATACCGAAAGGCGCTGGTTCGAGCCGGCGTCGAGATCATTCCTTTCGCTCTCTCGGCGAAAGACGATTTCACCTATGACATCGACGCCATGCTGCAGGGTGATTATGATGCAATTTTGCTGGCGAATCCTCAAAACCCTACCGGTGTCCTCTGCGCTGCTGCAACACTCCAGAGGCTGGTCGAGGAAGCCGCCAAGCAGAACGTACTCGTGCTGCTTGACGAGGCGTTTATCGATTATGTTCCCACCCAGTCTCTATCCCGCTTCACCAGTCAATTTAAGAACCTGATCGTGTTCCGCTCGGTCACGAAATTTCACGGTGTCCCTGGCCTTCGCGTCGCCTACGCGGTCAGTGCACCGGCGAATATCACCGTCCTCAATCAAGGTCTGGCTCCATGGCCCATCACTACCCTGGCCGCGCTGGCGATCACAGCAGCACTGGCGGATGCTGCATACATCGATCACTCCCTGTCCCTGAACCGAAAGCGAAGAGAGCAATTTGAGGCTGGCCTGAAGCACCTCGGGATCGCCTCGTACTCCTCAGCTGCAAATTACCTTCTGCTGCAGCTTCCTCCTTCGGTTGATGCTGATCTGTTCTGGGAGCGAATGCTGCAAGAGCATCACATCGTCCTTCGCTCCTGCCATGACTATGAGGCGTTGCCTCCAGGCCATCTTCGCGCCGCCGTCCGTACAGAGACTCAGATCGATCTGTTTCTCCAGGCGGCCTCGCAGGTTCTTGGTGGTGGCGCTCACAAGGTTTTGCGCTAGAGACGCGAAGGACGCTCGTATAGAATTGTCCCGTAACCGAGTGGGACAGTCCCCCTCAATCCATATACCTGTTGAGCTATGGCGAAGAGTTCGCCGCTTGTCAGCGCGTGTGCACGGTCTCGCCTGCCAGTGATACGGCTCTACAGATTGCATTGCGTGTGTCCAAGCTGAGCACCTCTGACCTTGCAGGAGCGGATCGATGCGCATCAACTCTGTGTTTTTCTATTTCGTCCTGATGGGGGGATATGTTCTCTTTGCCTGGGCGCTGTCTCGGGTCATTCCCTTCCACCGCAGGCAGAATATTATCGAGCTCAACTCGAGGCGAATTGCATCTCTAGACGGGTTGCGAGGGATCCTGGCAATCACGATCTCCATCATTCATGCCCTTGAGTTTCACGGTCTGGAATCCACTGGAGTGTGGATGGCAGTTCCTCTTCAAAACTTCTGGGAGCAACTTGGCACGTTCTCCGTTACACTCTTCTTTTTCATCACCGGCTATGTCTTCTGGCGCAAGCTCAGCAATGACAAGGGAATTCGCCTGGGCCCATTTATATACGCGCGCCTCGGGAGAATCGGCTTTGCGTACTGGGGCGCATGCATCGTCTGCTTCATGCTCGCCTTTGCCGTGAGCGGCTTTCATGCGAATCGCTCTCCCGGCATCTTGATCGTGCAGGCAGTCTCATGGCTCACGTTTGTCGGTACAGCACATAACCTCAACGGCATTCCCTTCTCGTTCCTCTGGCTTGGGCCCGCATGGACGCTCCGCTTTGAGTGGCTGTTTTACTTCAGCATTCCCTTCCTGGGATGGTTCGCAAAGAGCAGAGCTCGGCTCCCTCTGCTCTTTGGTCTGTCTGCAATCGCACACATGATCTTGATCAGGATTCACGTCTCAGGACGCGCAGGTCTCGTCATCGAGGAACTGGCCAGCTACACCCGTTTTTTGACGTTTACCTTCAGTGTAGGGATCATCATTGCTGTAACTAAATTCAACCAGCGATGGCGAACCCTCGCACAATCCAAGATCGCTGCAGCCGTATGTATCGCGGCCATCGCAGCCATTGCGTGCTTTCTTCCGCCAGTCTATGGCTGGCAGGAGAGCCTCGCCGCGACTCTGCCTTTTTGCATATTGTGCCTGGGAAACACGCTCTTTGGCCTGCTCGACTCTGGGCCGGTCCGCTTCCTTGGCAGAATCAGCTACAGCTTCTATTTGCTGCACGTCGTGACGTTCATTATCGGCACTTACCTCTTGAAGCGCTTCATGCCCGTCACTTCGCTTAGCCCGATCTCCTTCTGGATCTTCACCGCGACGTGCGGTGCAGTCGCGATCTTCGTTTCTTCATTCTTCTATCAGTATCTGGAACATCCGTTTCTGCACATCGGGAAAACTCCGCGTAAAAATGGGACGCCCGTCTATCCCGAGCGCAGAGAATCAGACCAACTCGCGGGACAAGGCCAGCAGGCCCGAACAAGTCAAATACACTAGCGAATGAGAGGGAGTGGCAAGGCTGCCTCTGGCTTCGCCTTATTCCAGTCCTCTCCGAGGAGTGCTGCAACGGTCGCCGCGACCTGGCTCTGCGTGACTGCGTCACCCCCGGCGACCTCACCGCGCCGCTTGATTCCCGGACCGGCCGCGGCTATAAAAATGTATTTTGACTCAGGAATTTTCTCGCCATGTCCCTTCCACTCCGTCGGGGCACCGCCGCGTCCATGATCGGTCAAAAAGATGAACGTCGTGTGACCCTTATATTCAGGATCAGACTGCGCAAACTCCCATAGTTGCTGAAGATAATTGTCTACTCGGTTCGCCGCATCAAGATAGTTGCCATAGTTGCCCGCGTGGGCCCAGTCGTCCGTCTCGCCGAGTGAGAGATAGAACAGGCGCGGATGCTTTGCCTTCAGATACTCCATTGAGGTGTAGAAGGTCGGCGCGTCGAACGGCTCATCGTCCCAGATCCGCGGAGTCTCCGCCTTCCAGCGATTGAGCAGATCGAGCCGAGGGGTCATCGGGATGGACGTCAGTGGTTCATAGCCCGCGTTATCCGTGAAGCCGCACCGCTCCTTGTTAAATGCTGCACCGATGACACTCCAGGCCCCGAATGCTGCAGTCTTCCCTGCAAGCGCTGGCTTTTTATTGAGCCATTCGAAGACCGTCACATTCGGATTAGGCACAGGGTCATTGCTGTTGATACGTGGATCGGCAAATCCAACCAGTGTCTCGCTATAGCCTGGATAAGAAAAATTCAGCCCGTTTGTGACGTGCGCGTCTGAACCCTT
>CAZZZQ010000217.1:5140-6322 GCA_964658405.1 uncultured Sphingomonas sp. | reverse complement strand
ATCTGACGCGCTGATCGGTCTAGGCCAGCGAGAACATGATAGCTGGTAGGGTGCGTTTGCGAGTCAACCGAACGATTGACTTACGCGCTCCCAAATGACATATCAATGCTGCAGGCGATGCCTCAAAAATGTTATTGTAGGGCGGACTTAACGGAGAGCTCTTTTGACCATTCTTCCTTATAACCGCAGTGTTCGCTTCACCTCGGCCCGGCGTCAAAGCGCGCTGCGATTTGTCACGACATTCCTTGCGGCTGCGGCGCTTTGCAGCCCCCTGATCCCGGCCCAGGCGCCCGCGATGGCTCCCATGTCTGCCGCGCACAGCACTGACGGACCGTGGTGGAAGCATGCGGTGATCTATGAGATCTACCCGCGCAGCTTTCAGGACTCGAACGGCGACGGCATCGGCGATCTGAACGGCATCACGCAGCGGCTGGACTACCTGCAGAAGCTGGGCGTGGACGCGATCTGGATCTCGCCGATGTACCCCTCGCCGCAGGTGGATTTTGGTTATGACATTTCGAACTACGAGATGGTCGATCCACAGTACGGAACGCTGGCGGACTTCGACAAGCTGGTCGCGGCAGGCAAGCAGCACAACATTCGCGTGATCCTCGACATGGTGCTGAACCATACCTCGGACAAGCACGCGTGGTTCATCGAGTCGGCCAGTTCACGCACGAATCCGAAGGCCGACTGGTACGTGTGGAAGGATGCGAAGGGGTATGACGCGGCGGGTAAGCCGATCCCGCCGAACAACTGGATCAGCGGCTTTGGCGGCTCAGCGTGGGAGTGGGTTCCGGCGCGTAAGCAGTTTTACTATCACGAGTTCTACAAGCAGCAGCCGGATCTGAACTGGCGCAACCCCGTGGTCGAGAAGGCGGCGTTCGACGCGATGCGCTTCTGGCTGGACCGCGGCGTGGCAGGCTTCCGGCTGGACGCGATTCCGACCCTGTTCGAGGATCCGCAGATGCGGGATAACCCGGTCGACAAGCCGGGGCTGAATGCGCAGGGCGATCCGAATCTGAGCGATAAGTACACCAGCAATCTGCCGGAGGTTCATGACGTAATCCGCCGTATGCGGACCATGGTGGAGTCGTATCCCGGCAACCGCGTGCTGATCGGCGAGACCTACCTGCCGAACATCCAGGAGCTGAACAAGTGGTACGGCGGCGAGGCTCATGA
>CAZZZQ010000217.1:0-5130 GCA_964658405.1 uncultured Sphingomonas sp. | reverse complement strand
CTGCAGCTGCCGATGGATATGCAGGTCGGATTCACCAATAAGCTCGACGCGAACCTGCTGCGGCAGCGGATCAACGATGCCGAGACCAAGATTGGGACCAACCAGCCGCTCTTCGTCTTCGACAACCACGACAATGAGCGGAGCTGGGAGCGGTACGGCGACGGGACCCACAACGAGGCCATCGCACGGCTGATCGCGACGCTGCTCTTTACCTCGCGGTCGACGGCGCTGATGTACTACGGCGAAGAGCTCGGGATGATGACCTCCACGCCGACCCGCAAAGAGGACGTCAAGGATCCGATCGGCATCACCGGCTGGCCGAAGGAGAAGGGACGCGACGGCGAGCGGACTCCGATGCAGTGGAACGGCTCGTTGGATGCCGGCTTCAGCACCTCGCCGACGCCGTGGCTGCCGGTCGCTGCGGACTACAAGACCGTCAACGTTCAGGTCGAAGAGGGCCAGCCCGGATCGCTGCTGAACTGGCACAAGAAGCTGATCGCCATGCGCCGCGACAATCCCACGCTGCGGGATGGAGCGATGGTGATGCTCGACGAGAGCAACGCGTCGGTCCTGTCCTTTGTACGCAAGGGTGTCGATGGGAAGCCGTCTGTTGTGGTCGCGCTGAACTGCACCGGCCAGCCGCAGACGATCTCGCTTGATGCGGCCGCTGCGGGGGTGAGCGGAGGCACCGTCAAGACGGTCATGACGGATGCTGCGTCGTTGAAGGGTGCCGCAAGCCTGAAGAGCCTGACGCTGCCGCCGTTCTCCTCGTGGGTCGGCTCTGTGCAGTAAGGCAACAGCCGTTTGAGGGGATGCGCCCGGTGCCTGTTTGCCGGGCGCATCCTTTTCTCCAGAGCTACAATCGGTACGCTTTAGAATCAGGCTTTTGGACGAGGATCTCCCTATGACGCTGCCCCACTCTGCTCTCTTCGTGCGCCGGTATGCGCGCATCTTCATATTGATCGCAGGGAGTGCGTGCACGCTGGCGGCCCAGGCCCCGGCGGCTGGCGCGAGCGAAAACGCTAAGATCCTCACCTATATACAGGGTGGCTGGGACACGCTCTCGCGGTCGATGTCGGAGTGCAAGTCGGTGGTCGACCTGAAGGTGACGACAACGCCGATCCTGTACCTGCCGGCCGGGATGGAGACGCCTGCGTCAGTGCTGGCGATGCAGAAGCAGTGCAAGGTCGCGGTCGAGCATCTGCCGCGCAAGATCGAGCACATGGGCGATGTGCGTGTGGATGAGATTCCAAAGGAGGGGCTGCTCTACCTGCCGAACAAGTACGTCGTGCCGGGCGGGCGCTTCAACGAGATGTATGGCTGGGACAGCTACTTCATCCTGCTCGGGCTGGTGCAGGATCATCGGACCGACCTCGCTAAAGGGATGGTCGAAAACTTCTTCTTCGAGATCGAGAACTACGGCGCGATCCTGAATGCAAATCGCACGTACTTCTTCACGCGGTCGCAGCCGCCGCTACTCTCCTCGATGATTCGCGAGGTCTACGAGCATCCTGCCGCAGGGACGCCGATGACGAAGGAGTGGCTGGCCAAGGCGTATGGGTACGCGCAGCGCGACTACGATCTCTGGAGCCACGAACAGCATCTCGCAGGCGACACCGGGCTGGCGCGCTACTACGATATCGGCGCAGGGCCGGTGCCGGAGATGGCGGACGACAGCGGCTACTATCCGGATGTGATCCGGTGGCTGCTCGCCCATCCCGAGGTGCGGACGAACTACCTGGTTGACGCGCCGGATTCGCCGAGTGCGGCGGAGGCTGCGGAGCTGGTGAAGACGAGTTGCGACATCGCCACGTCGAAGGTCTGTGCGAAGGCGCATGTCGATGGCCATCGGCTGAGCGCGGACTTCTACAGGGGCGACCGTGCCATGCGCGAGTCGGGCTTCGATACGAGCTTCCGGTTTGGGCCGTTCAGCGGATCGACCGAGAACTACGCTCCCATATGCCTCAACAGCCTGCTCTATAAGTACGCGATGGATATGTCCCACTTCGCCACGCTGCTCGGCAGGAAGGCCGACGCCAGGGCGTGGGAGCAGCGTGCAGCGGCGCGCAAGGCGGCGGTCGACAAGTATCTGTGGAGCGAGGCGAAGGGGCTCTACGAGGACTACGACTACAGCGCGGGCCAACCCTCTTCCTATAACTACGTCACGACCTTCTACCCGCTGTGGGCCGGGATGGCGAGCCCGGCACAGGCGAAGGCCGTGGCACAGCACCTGTCACTCTTCGAGCATGATGGCGGCGTGGCAATGAGCGACGACGCATCAGGCACCCAGTGGGATCTGCCCTTTGGCTGGGCTCCGACGAACTGGCTGACGGTGAGCGGGCTGGCGCGGTACGGCTACGGCGAGGATGCGGCGCGGGTCGCGGGAAAATTCATGACGACGGTGCGGCAGAACTACCTGCTCGACGGGACGATTCGCGAGAAGTACAACGTGGTGAGCGGATCGGCGAACGTGAAGGTGGCGGCCGGGTATAAGAGCAACGTCGTCGGATTTGGGTGGACGAACGGCGTCTATCTCATGATGAATGATCTGGTGGAGCATCCGAAAGCGGTTGCCGGACGGTAGCCTGGCCGGGGGTTCAACCGCAGACTCCCTTCGGGAATCACAGGCGAAACTACCAGTGGAGCGTGACGGTCAGGGGCTGGTAGCCGGTGCCTGCCGGGAAGGCGATGTGAAGCGCGTCGATGGATAGCTTTTCGCCCGGCGTGATCGTTGCGTTCTCAGCTTGTACATGGAGCTTGGCTGCATTGCGACGCAGCTTCAGGTCATAGCTGCTCCCTGCCATCGCTTCGAGCTCGAGCGTCAGCGAGTGGTCGGTGCGGGTCTCGTTGAGGACCTTCATCTGTGCGGTGCGTGCGCCCGGAAGCGGGAGCTCATGGGGCACCGCCACCTCGACTGCGGGGAGCGGGAAGACAATCGACGCGCCATCGCCTGAGACGCGGGCCCCCTTTACATCGCTGGCCAGGTGGAGCGGGGTTCCGCTGACTGATTTGCTGCGGACGGTGAGGGTGGTGCCGTGGCGCTCGTACGTCAGATCAAGGATGGAGCTGCCGGCGTGAAGCCGGCGAACCGTGGCGGTCTCCCAGTCGGCCGGGAGGCTCGGGCTCAGCCGGATGACGCCCTTAGGCGCATCGATGTCGATCCCGAAGAGGCCGCGCAGGGCCGGGATGACGACCATGGCGGAGGACCAGAGCTGGTGGCTTGTGCTGCGGCCGAAGGGCTCGAAGAAGGCCCCGGAGAGCAGCTCGGTGACGGCGCCGAGATCCTGCGCGGTGGTGAGGTTTGCCGTCTGCATCAGGTGCGTGTAGCCGGAGAGGCTGCGGCCTGTGCGGTACTCCGCGATCGACGCCCAGCCGGTGAAGAGCGGCCAGACGGAGCCCTGGTGATAGCTGATGGGATCGTAGAACGGATCGGTCTCGGCGAGGTCGCGCAGGCCCCAGTCGGTCGAGAGATCGTGCGAGGCCCAGTGGCGCAGGCTGGCGTCGGGATGCTCGAGGCCGGAGCCACCGTTCCACCACGCGACCGCCGGATAGATGGTCGAGGTGCGGTCGAGCGAGCCGTCGGCGTTGCGGCTGAAGGCATAGGCCTGCTTCGCCGGATCGTAGTACTCCTTCTCGATGGTCTGGGCGATGGCGGTGGCACGCGCCTTCGCAGAGGCTGCGGTTGGGGAGTCGCCGAGCAGGGCCGCCAGTTCAGACATCGCGACCGAGGCCTGCTGGTCGAAGAGAGCGAGGTAGATCTCCTGGTGCGGCATGCCGGAGGGCCAGCTCTCGACCCAGCCGGTGCCCTGCGTGTTGTCGTAGATGCCGTCGCCGTCGGAATCGTGCGTGGTCTCGAACTGCCACGCCTTGCGGACCGCATCGGCGTTCCTGCGCAGGTAGTCGACGTCGCCGCTGTGGCGCACGTAGTCGAGCATCTGCATAAGGAAGAGCGGGGTCGCATCGGCAGCGGCGTACATGTACGGGAAGGCGCGCCAGTCGACGAAGTCCGCGGTCTGCGAGTACTCGTGCATCATCTTGCCGTCGGCGCGCTGGCGCTTCAGCAGGAAGTCGAGCTCGGTGCGCGTGAGGGCAAAGTCGCCGAAGCCGTTGACCGCGTAGAGGGTGTAGAGCGAGTCGCGTCCGAAGTACCAGCCGAAGCCGGGGCGTGCGGAGTCGCCCGAGCTGTAGTAGCCGGCGACGAGGCCGAGCTCGCCGCTGGTGGAGCGGGCCTTCAGCTGCTCGATCGAGATTGCGGCCCAGCGCATGTCGTCATTGAAGGCGGCGTCCGGAGTTTCGACCGAGGTCAGCTCGGCTTGCAGATGGGCGTAGCTGGCGGCGTGGGCTTTGTAGGCTTCAGGAAGGGTCCTCGCGATCTCCTCGAGCTTCGCCTGCAGCGCGTTGTTCGACGCGGTCTCCGGAGTACGACCGACTGCCAGCAACAGGGGGAAGAAGCGGTCGGCGTCACGCTTCGGGTCAAAGTGCAGCTTCAGCTCGAGCGGATGGACCTGCGGCTTCTCCTGGTACGGCGCCATGATGCCCGACGTTGCACCGGGGAGGCCAACGGCTCCGGCAAGGTTCGGCAGATCGGTGTGCAGGATGTAGAAGCCAGTGTTGCCTTGGGCCACCCACTCGGCGGAGGGAACGCCGTTGTTCGGCTGTGGCCACATCGAGCGGACCTCCGGCGTGAAGCTGAAGGTCAGGTCCATCGGGCGGATGGAGTCGATCTGGAAGAGAACGACGGCGCCCGTTCCCTCCTGCGCAGCGTTGGGTGCGAACATGATCTGGCGCACGGTGAAGGCGATGTGCGAGTAGGTGATGGTGGTGTGATCGGGGAAGACCTCGATCTCACGCGCGGCGGCGTTGAGGTCGATCGGCACGGAGTAGCCCTCGACGTTCGCCGTGATGGCGAAGTGGCTGAGCAGCTTGACGGGGAGCACCCATGCCTCGAAGGTTCCCTCCTGCTGGCCGAGGACGACGCCGCGCTCACCTGCAACGGTGAAGGGCTTGCCGGCCTCGACGTGCCGGCGGATGGAGAGCCCGTTCTCGGTCAGCGGGAACTGCTTGGGAGCGCCTGTCTGCGCTGCTGCTGACGTTGCCAGAAAGACTGCTGCCAGACCGTACATCCCCTGC
>CAZZZQ010000216.1:0-6323 GCA_964658405.1 uncultured Sphingomonas sp. | reverse complement strand
AAACCGGCAGAAGCTGCTTCGAGACAACCTGCGTTACCGGGTGCAGCCTCGTTCCGGAGCCTCCGGCAAGGAGAATTCCCTTCATCGCGAGCCTCCTGCAGCAACCGTCGTCCGATCGCCATAGTTGGACGTAACCCACTGCTGGTAGGCGCCGCTGGTGACGTGCTCCACCCATTCGCTGTTGGACAGATACCACTCGACCGTCTTTCGAAGACCCGTCTCGAAGCTCTCCTGAGCGCGCCAGCCCAGTTCGGACTCGATCTTGCGAGCATCGATCGCATACCGGCGGTCATGGCCTGGGCGGTCCTGCACGCTGCGGATCAGCTGCTTATGCGGAGCGAACTGCGAGTGCGGAACGAGTTCGTCAAGCAGCGCGCAGACGGTGTGGACTACTTCTATATTGCTACGCTGATTTCCGCCGCCGATGTTGTAGGTCTCACCGACGCGGCCGTTTTCGAGCACCGCGCGCAGGGCGCTGCAGTGGTCCGTCGCATACAGCCAGTCCCGGACCTGCAGACCGTCGCCGTATACCGGCAGCGGCTTGCCGCTGAGTGCGTTGATGATCATCAGCGGAATCAGCTTCTCCGGAAACTGGAAGGAGCCATAGTTGTTGGAGCAGTTCGTGATCATCGCCGGCAGCCCATAGGTGTGGACCCAGGCCCGGACGAGATGGTCCGACGATGCCTTCGAAGCCGCATAGGGGCTGTTTGGCGAGTAGGGCGTGTTCTCGTGGAAGGCCGGGTCGTCAGGACCCAGGGTGCCATAGACCTCGTCGGTCGAGACATGCAGGAAACGGAAACGCTCCTTCTCTGCACCTTCAAGGCTCGCATAGTAGGTCCGAGCTGCCTGCAGGAGGGTAAAGGTCCCGTCTATATTCGTGTGGAGAAACGCCTCGGGCCCCAGGATCGATCGATCGACGTGGCTTTCGGCAGCAAAGTGCATGATTGCGTGCGGCTTGTGCTCGGCCAGAAGACGCCCGACCAGCTCTGCATCACAGATGTCGCCATGCACGAAGGTATAGCCAGGCTCGGCCTCAATCGCGGCGAGGTTCTCAGGATTGCCCGCGTAAGTCAGCTTATCCAGATTCACAAGCGAACCAAGACCCTGCGCAAACCACTCCAGGACAAAGTTCGATCCGATAAAGCCAGCACCACCCGTTACAAGAATGCAGTCAGTCATCGTTCCCCTATTTCTATCTGTTTCTAAGGATCGCATTCGACAGGCAAACCGGCGTCGCGGAAAATCGAACGGGAGTCTTAGATACTTTCGTGCTCGGAGTCATCCGGCAAAGCCCGGAGGCTGCCTCGGAACGCCGATTTCCTTTGTCGCGGCTACTTCCAGAATGCTGGATGCATGCTTAGCCTTCGTTTGACGCGAGGCTTGAATCGCTTCTCCATCAGGCCAAGTTTGTAGCCCACCAGCTTAAGAGCCGTTCTTATGAGAGCGGAAGGGATGAGCCATGGATTGCGTGACCAGAGATATTTCCACTCGGATTGTACAAACCGGCCACCCTCTCCGGTCGCCCGCCCAAACTCCGCCAGCAGCCAGTTCTCGCGGGCATGAAGGGTGCCGATATCGAAGTAGCGATTAAACTCCTGCTGCCAGGTGTACGCGTGCGAGTGATAGACCTGAGCCTCAGCGACGTAGGCGACATTCCATCCAGCCAGCAGAAAACGTCCGGCGGTCACCGTATCTTCGCCGAAAATAATATCGCTGGGAAAGCCTCCCACCTCCATCAGTGCCGAACGCCGGTAGGCCGCAAACGAGTTCGATATAAAAATGGACTTGATGCCGAGGCGCTTTCGACTCTCGAGATCACGCGTCTCCGAGACCGCCGGATAGTTGAACTCGCGTGCATGGGCCTCGATCGCACCCGCGTTTGGCCGGGGGAGTTGCCGGCCATAGGCAGCGGCAACACTTGAATCGGCGAAGGCTGACATAAGACACTCGAGCGCCCACGGACCGTGCAGCACTGCATCCTGAGTGAGATAGACGAGAATGTCCGAATCGGGGAGCATTTCAGCTGCCATCTGCCGGCTGCCGCCGTGATTGAACTCCGCGCGCTCAATGGTCTTCACGCGAAATCCTGAGGCTCGTGCAAGCTCAGGGGTGCCATCCGTTGACTCGGAGTCAAGAATGAGAACCTGGTCGGGATCGACGGATGCACTGAGGACGGAGGCGAAGCTCTCCCAGTCAGAGGATGCATTCAAGGTGGGAACGACGATCGTAAACGTGGAGGATACCAACAAGTTCCCACTCATCGAATTCGAAGGCTGCCTCGCCGCAACGGTTGATGTCTCTTGCAAGCGGCCTGCCTCCTCTCCAGTATATGGGGTAATGCTATCGAGTGACCTTAGCCACCCGACCCTTGAGCGCGCCCTCGTCCTGCCAGGACCGGGTGGGGCACGCTGCAGACCAGTCACTCTTCTACGGCCAGCAAGGCTCCAGAGTCAACCTCCAAGCCTAGACCTGGACCCTCTTCAGTCAAACAATGGAGCAGTGGTGCTACTGCAGCACGTTGATCGCGGCAATTCCAAGGCCAAACTGACCAACAATCGTCGCAATATCGACGAGGTTGCGAAGCAGCGGACGCTTATCAACCTGCTCCGGGACGATAATCGCATCTCCCGGATAGAGCCTCGTCGATTCAAAGTTCCCCGTGAAGAGCGCGGAGGAGTACTGCCGGCTGATAATCGAACCATCTGCACGGACAATATAGCTGCGTTTCGTATCCGCAGTCCGGGTTCCCCCGCCGGCCTGCCTCAGGTAGTCGCGGGCACGCATCTTCTGATTGTAGATAAAGGAGTTCTGCGTATAAACCGAGCCGAAGACATCCACGCTGGAGGGAACCTGGGGAACGACAAACGTGTCGCCATCTTCCAGCGGCAGGTCCGGAATATCGGCAATGGCCTCGCTGTCCGGGTGAACGTTGAGAACGATTCGTCCGGTCGCGTTCAACTCGCGGAGACGGATCGCCACGGTGCGGGCATTCTGCAGCGCTGCGATGTTCGAGATCTCGTCCTGCGGGTTGAGCGAATTGTTGGCGCTGTTCGCCTCGGCCAGCTTGATCCTGCGCTCCAGGTCTGCAGCGTAGTCATTCAAACGCTGCTGCTGCACAACGCGGGTCGACTCTCGTGTGAATTGGGAGCCATAGAGATACGCATTTGCACTCAGACCACCGGAGCGCGCGACCACCTGCCTGAGAGTCTCGCCGGGCTTCACGCTATACGTTCCCGCCGCGTTGAACTCACCCTCCAGCCGCACGTACTTGGTCTGCTGCGACTGGGGAACGCGAATGTCAGCCTTCGAAAAGATGGTAATGACATCGCCGGGCTCAAGCAGCAGATTCTGCGACTCGTCACCATCCTGCACGACTTTGCCGAGGTTGAAGGGCAGCAGATGCGTCGTAAGGTCGTTCGGATCGAGGCGCTGAACGACAGCATAGGCCCAGTCAACCTCCGGGGCGCTGATCACAACCGCATTCTTCACCGGGAAGCGGCGGCCGGCGTTGGTGACGGCGGCGCTCAGTGAGGAGGGCGCGGCGTTGCTGTTGCGCGAGTTTTCGCTACGCGATCCCTGGGACGAGCTGGCTCCCGCGCGAGACGAGGTCTTACCCTGGTCGTCGCTGGCCGCAGTCTGCTGGGAGTTGCCCGTCTGCTGAGTCGATGTTCCAGTCGAGTTGTTCCCGCCGGTCGACATGAAAGGATTTAAAGGGTCTGAACGCAGAGGTCCACCACTCTGCGTATCGTTCCCATACACATTCAAATCGCTGTCCGGAGTCGAGTAGTTCCCTTGCGCGTCGACCAGCCCGAGAAGTGCATTTGCCTTTGAGGGTCCAACTCCAACGCCATTGATCTGTGTGACCGGGGCGTCTGGAGCGTAGCGACGAACGTCAGGCGTCGAGTCGAGCACGGGCAGGCCAAGCTGGTTCCGCTGCTGCCAGTAGTCACGAGTCAGGAGAGCTTCCTTGTCGGGAATCAGGTCGCGTATGCGCATCCCCGGTACCCACGCAAAGCGGCGTGGGTCGGCCACGTTACCACGCAGAGTGACGGCGGTTTTGAAACGGTCGACGATCGGGGTGATCTCAAGGATGTCGCCGTCGCTCAGGGGCGTCGCCATGCCGGTTGCGTCAAGCCTGATGTCCAGGATGGACCGCGTATCGTGATGCATGATCCGCTCGACGCGGACATCCTTATCGCGGGCCAGCGTGGAAAGGCCGCCGGCCAGCGCCAGAACCTCCTGCACGGTCGACTCTTTCTTGAGCTCATACAGCGCCGGGACGTCGATGGCTCCCGCAAGAGCTACCATCGGGCCAACCGGCGGAATGTAGATCACGTCCCCTGAGACCAGTGGAACGTCTTTTGACTTGTCGCCTTTGAGAAGCAGGTCGTACAGGTCAAACGTGGTGATGACCTGGCCGGAGCGCTTAACCTGAATGCTGCGCATGCTGCCCATGGGGGCTGGGCCGCCCGACGCAAAGAGCGCATTCACAAGTGTGCTGAGAGAGCTGACCGTGTAACTGCCGGGCCTCTTCGCATCGCCAACAATAAAGACCTGAATAGATCGCAGCTGGCCGATGTTAACGTTGATATCAAAGTTGCGGAAGGTTCGCCCGATCTGGCCGCGCAGATAGTCGGTCACCTTGGCGAATGGAATTCCGGCAACCTGGACTGCGCCGACCTGCGGAATATAGACGTTGCCGGAGCGATCAACGGTGAAATGCCCGTCAAGGACAACCTGCCCCCAGATTTTGATCAGGAGCTCATCTCCTGGGCCCACTACATAGTCCGGCGTGACCGGAATCCGGTCGACGGGGGCAAAGGTAGTCGGAGCATTGACGAAAAGATTTGCGCCAAAGACCGGGAGGACCTTTCCCACGGATGCCGCAACCATTCGTTGAAAGCCGGTCATTTGGATCGGGGGTTCGGGAAGATTGCGATTGACTGGACGGCCATTCCGCGTTGTGGTCTGCGAGTCCTCGTCCTGCTGCTGCGTCGTGGAATTATTTGTCCCGGACTGCTGCTGCGTAAGAACCTTCGCGCCGACCTGAGTCGAAGGCGTCGAGTCCATCGTTGTCTGCGGAACCTGAGTGTTCTGCTGCTGCTGCACACCGGAGGTAAAGGGACTCTCCTGCGAACTGAACTGCGCCGCGGCGACCGTCGAACAGAGAAATCCGAGAAGGATCGGCGCAAGATACCGTCCGCACCATGTGGAGCCGTTCATACCAACTTCATTTCGCAAAGATTGAGTCCTGTCCCTACCTGATCTCACTCGTGCACTTCTTGACAAGGGCGAATGCCTCGCTACTCAGTCAAGCAAAAGTGTTCTTTGAAGCTGCGCGCCTCTTTGAGAACTACACCCAAGCATAGCGGATTTGTGCCTAAATCGTCATCGAAACGAGTGACAGGCGCGGATAAGACAGGGTACGCTCCAACTCCGAACCAGCGACGTTAACCAGCTGTGCAATGCCACGTAAGAGAAGTCCGCTCGATATACTGAGATGGGTCTGGCATTGCCGGTCACTTCGGCCGGACTCCCTTTGAGGCACTCTTGAACACCCGAAGATTTTTTGAACGATCGAGCGTAGCGACGCTGTCCCTGGGCCTCGCGACGTCTCTTTGCTCCGCCCAAAGTCTGTCGCCTACTCCGGGCGTGATCGCAGCAATTAACCCAAGTCTGCATCTGCGACTGTTCCAGGCAGACGATCGCCTCTCCGCACTGGCACGAAACGACGCGGTGTTTGCGACTGTCCCGGCTGAGGTTGATCCCAAGTCGCCGGCCTTGAGCACCCAGCCGGCCCTTCCGCATGCAGGTCGCTTCCAGTCGGCTACCGAGCAGATTGGCGACAATGACCGCTACGGATCGACGAATGTCCCGATGGACAGCTGGATCTATCCGGCCCTCGAGCGGCTGGCTGGCCTCGGTTTTATCCCGTCTCAGAACGTCTCGATCCGCCCATGGACTCGCCAGGAGTGTCTCCGCCAGGTTCGCGAGGTCGAGGAGTTGGTGTCGACCTACGGCGTCAGCGATGTGTTGAACACGGAGGCCGAGCGTCTGCTCTCCGACCTTGAAAAAGAGTTGGTCGAGCCGCCCGATGCAAGCGGAATCGTTCTGGAGTCTGTCTATACGCGCTACGGCACCATCGCCGGACCCGCCCTGACCGACGGATTTCACTTCGGCCAGACGTGGTGGAATGATTTTGGCCGCCCACTTGGGCGCGGAAGCAGTGGGATCGCCGGCTTTTCGACACGTGCGACCCACGGCCGCTTCTTCCTCTACGATCGTCAGGAACTGCAGCAAAGCCCGGGAGTTCAAGCGCTTAC
>CAZZZQ010000215.1:4852-6340 GCA_964658405.1 uncultured Sphingomonas sp. | reverse complement strand
CCTCATGGGCCAGGAGGCCCGCATCCTGCTGACCGCGCCGAACCAGGGTGAGGTCGAGCGGCTCGCCGGTCTGCTGCAGGAGTACCAGGTTCCCTACCGGCTCGGCTCGCGCAACGACGCCCCGGGCAGCACCACCGTCTACTCCGAATCGAGCTACCTCGCAGGCGATCTCCGCACCCCCGTCATCGTCAAGACCGCGATGGCGAGCGGCGTCCAGATCCTCGACCTCAACAAGAGCGCCGCCAGCCAGATCATCCTCTTCGGCGCGCAGGACCTGATCGACGACGCCGACGTCAGCGCCCGCCCCGTCCGCCGAAGCAAGTCCAAGACCTCCGCCTTCATCTCCGACTTCCGCGACCTGCAGGTCGGTGACTACGTCGTCCACGTCGAGCACGGTATCGCCCAGTACTGCGGCCTTCGCGTCATCGAAGAAAACGACGCCCCTCCGCTCGAGCTGATGATCCTCGAGTTTGCCGACGACGCCAAGCTCTACGTCCCGCTGACCCGGCTGGACCTGATCCAGAAGTACCGCTCGACCGACACCGGCCCCGCGCCCCAGCTCAACAAGCTCGGCACGCAGGCCTGGCAGAAGACCAAGGCCCGGATCAAGAAGGCCATGGCCGACATGACCGGCGAGCTGTTGATCCTCTACGCGCAGCGCAAGGCCGCACAGGGGACCCCCTTCTCGCCCGACACCAACATGCAGCGCGAGTTTGAGGACGCCTTCGACTTCAGCGAGACCGACGACCAGCTCTCCGCCATCGCCGACATCAAGCAGGATATGGAGTCGACCCAGCCGATGGACCGCCTGCTCTGCGGCGACGTCGGCTACGGCAAGACCGAGGTCGCCATGCGCGCCGCGTTCAAGGCCGTACAGGACTCCAAACAGGTCGCCGTCCTGACCCCGACCACCGTCCTCAGCTTCCAGCACTACGAGTCGTTCAAGCGGCGCTTCGCCAACTTCCCCGTCAACATCGAGATGATCTCCCGCTTCCGCACCGCGAAGGAGCAGAAGGAGATCCTCGTCAAGGCGGAAGAGGGCAAGATCGACATCCTGATCGGCACGCATCGCGTGCTCTCGAAGGACCTCAAGTTCCAGGATCTCGGCCTGCTCGTCGTCGACGAAGAACAGCGCTTCGGTGTGCGCCACAAGGAGCGGCTGAAGCAGATGCGCGCCGCCATCGACGTACTCTCCATGTCCGCCACTCCGATCCCGCGCACCCTGCACATGTCGCTGATCGGACTCAGGGACATGTCGGTGATCGAGACTCCGCCGAAGGACCGCATGGCGATCCAGACCATCGTCGCCAAGTTCGACGAGAAGCTGGTCCGCACCGCCATCGAGATGGAGCTCGAACGCGGCGGCCAGATCTACTTCGTCCACAATCGTGTCGAGACCATCTACGACATGGCAGCAATGATCCGTGAACAGGTCCCCAGCGCCCGCGTCGTCATCGGCCACGGCCAGCTTCCCGAGGCCGAGCTGGA
>CAZZZQ010000215.1:0-4842 GCA_964658405.1 uncultured Sphingomonas sp. | reverse complement strand
ATGCTCGCCTTCATGAACCACGAGTACGACGTCCTCGTCGCCACGAGCATCATCGAAAACGGCCTCGACATCCCGCTTGCGAACACCATCATCATCAACCGGGCCGACCGCCACGGCCTCTCGGAGCTCTACCAGCTTCGCGGCCGCGTTGGCCGATCGAACCGCCGCGCCTACGCCTACCTGCTGATCCCGCCCGAGAAGGAGCTGACCGAGATTGCCCGCCGCCGGCTCGCCGCGCTCAAGGAGTTCTCGGACCTCGGCGCCGGCTTCAAGATCGCCGCGCTCGACCTCGAGCTCCGCGGCGCGGGCAACATGCTCGGCGGCGAGCAGTCCGGCCACATCGAGGCCATCGGCTTCGAGATGTATACGACCATGCTCGAAGAGGCTGTCCGCAAGATGAAGGGCGAGCAGGACAAGCCCGCCCACGCCGGAACCGTCCTCAACCTCGGCATCTCCGTTCGGATCGACTCGGACTACATCCCTGAGGAGAACCAGCGCCTCCGCATGTACAAGCGCATCGCCGGCGCGGAGGACTTTGCCACCCTCGCCGACGTCCGCTCCGAGCTGCAGGATCGCTACGGCACACCACCCGAGGCCGTTCTGAATCTGCTCGCAGCCGGAGAGATTCGCCTGCAGTGCGAACAGCTCGGCATCGCCCAGCTCGACCGCAAGCGCACCCAGATCGAACAGGGCAAGACCAAGATCTTCGTCGAGATGCTCCACATAAAGTTTGCCGAGAAGCAGGCCGGTGGAGCCCCTGCAACGGCTCCCGGCGAGGCCCCGGCACGCGACCGCCGCGTCGACCCCGGCGTGCTGATGCGCCTGGTCAGCCGCAACTCAAAAAAGGGCGCCCAGTTCACCCCGCAGGGCATCCTGCGCTGGCCGATCGGCTCCTCAAAGGCCGAAGAAGTCATCGCCGAAACCCGCGCCCTGCTCGACGCACTCGACATCCGCTAAGAGATCCAAACCAGACTCCTTTAAGCTCGCTTTCGCTGTTCCGAAAGGAAGCTTAAAGGAGGCTGATTTATCTTTGAATTTCCTGATATTTTTCAAGAGCCAACTCTCTATGCTACTCATAAAAAACGACCTACGGGCGCCGTTTAACGGATTGCAACGTTCTCGTAAATGAACTTTAACGATCTGTGCCTAAGGTGATCTTTAGACACGCACGCATCACCCAGACAAGCGATTGATCATGGACACGGCATTGAAAGCCGCTCTGCGAATGCCCTGCTGGACTACAGCATGTGTGCACTCAGGGGGATCCCATGTCATTGCGACGCATCGTTACACGACTCATTCTTTCTCTCATAGTTCTTATGCCGTGCATCGCCGATGCCCAGGCCAATCGCGGCACGCTGACCGGGTCAGTTGCCGATAGCCAGGGCGGCGTTCTGCAGGGCGTCAAGGTGACGCTCGAGCCGGGCGGCGCCGCAGTTGTGACTGATTCGGCCGGGCAATTTACATTGCCGGGCCTTGTCGCCGGGCAATACCTGGTCTCTGCCACCTACACGGGCTTTGAGCCGTTCTCAAAGAGTGTCACCGTAGTCGCCGGACAGGCTGCGCGAATGGATGCCGTGCTCGGCATCGCCTCGAACCGGCAGGATATCGAGGTCTACGCCCCGCGACAGGGAGGCGAGCTCGAAGCGATCAATCGGACCTTCAACGCGGACAACATCATCAATGTCCTTCCAGCCGACGTCATCACCAGTCTGCCGAATGCCAACATCGCCGATGCGCTTGGCCGCCTGCCCGGCGTGACGCTGGAACGGGATGAGGGTGAAGGCAAATATGTGCAGATTCGCGGCACAGAACCAAGGCTGACCAACACGACGATCGACGGCGTCAATATCGCCTCTGCAGAGACAGTACGACAGGTTAAGCTGGACCTGATTCCCGCGGACCTGGTTGAGTCCGTGCAGATCAACAAGACCCTGCAGGCAAGCATGGAAGGCGATGGGATCGGCGGTTCGGTCGATCTCCGGACCAAGAGTGCCAGCGATACGCCTACGGTCGCGCTCGAAGCCACCGGCGGCTATACGCCCATCATCGGGGGACGGCCGGTCTACCAGTTTGATGGAACCCTCGGAAAGAGGTTCCTCGAAGGCAGGAAGCTTGGCATTCTGATCGCAGGATCGTATGACTGGAACGGACGCGGCATCAACGACGTGGAACCCGGCCCGTTCTTTGTCGGCGGTGGCTACGACGAACGCGACTACCAGTACTATCGCCAGCGGCTGGGCTTCGCCGGAACGGTCGACTACAAGTTCAGCGATACCTCCAACATCTATCTGAAGGGGCTCTACGCTCTCTTTCACAACTACGGAAACCGCTGGGACTATAACGTGGCGACCACCTTTACGCCCGACGGCCAGCCGGATGGAACCGGGTCCACAAGCTTCGGCGCGGAGATCCGGCGCCCCGTGCAGGACGTAGGCAGCCTGCAGTTGGGAGGACGCCATGTGATCGCGCGCTCCCTGTTCGCCTGGGATGCGGAGACCTCAGTCGGCCGGACCAGGGACAACGGCTACTCGGACGCGAGCTTCGCCCCGGGGCCGAACTCCAACCTGAACGCCATCCAGTTCGGCCTCGACGTATCCAACCCGAAGACGCCGAAGCTGACGACACCAACGGGAACGAACATCTTCGATCCGACCCAGTACTTCTACACCGGCCAGCGGATCAATAACTACTACAACCCGGAGGTTGATCTGGGCTTCGGCGGGTCGCTGGCAACCAGCTACAACGCGGGCACCCACGCAGGCACCTTCGAGTTTGGTGGACGCTTTCGCAACGTCCACAAGTTCGCCAACCAGGACACACGCTATTACGTTCCCTCGCAGGGAGCGGGCGATCCCGCGCTGGCGATGACAAACTTTCTCAATGACTTCAGCGATCCGAACTACTACAGCGGGACGTACAAGTTCGGCCCTGCAGTCAGCTATGACAAGGTGACAGCCCTCGCGGGACAGGTCGCCGATCCAAATAACGCACCGCTCCTCGGAAACAACTTCAACTTCATTGAAAAGGTTGAGGCCGGGTACATCATGAACACGATCGACCTGGCGAAGTTCCGGATCGTGGCCGGGCTGCGCTTCGAAAATACCAGCGAAAATGACGCCGGCAACACCGCTGCGAACACCTCGACCGCCAGCACGACCAGGGGCTCCTATCTCGACGTTCTGCCCAGCGCCTCGGTTCGTTACGCCTTCACTCCCTCCAGCGGACTGCGTGCCGTCTATGGTCGCGGTCTCTCGAGGCCGAACTTCTCTGATCTTGTCTCCTTCGCGACGGTCTCGCCCGGCGGTGTGCGCACGCTCTCAAGCATCGGCAACCCGAACCTGAAGGCAGAGCATGCCGACAACCTCGACCTGCTCTACGAGCAGACCTTCCACTCAGCCGGCCTGCTGCAGACCGGGATCTTCTACAAGCGGCTCTCCGACCCCATTCTGCCGGTGAACACCACGCTTGCCGATGGCACCATCCAGACGATGCCGCAGAACGCAGGCAGCGCCTATGTCTACGGCTTCGAGATCGCCTTCCAGCAACACTTCACCTACCTGCCGGGCCTTGCGAACGGCCTCGGTCTCTCCGCTAACTACGGGTACACCGCGTCGCAGGTCACCTTCCCGGCGCTCAATCCCGACGGCTCAGGGAACGGCTTCGGCAGAAGCGACCAGCCCGATCTCCTTCGCCAGGCTCCCCACACCTGGAACATCAGCCCGACCTACGATAAGAAGCGCCTCTCCGTCCGGCTTGGACTCTCCTACAACGCGGCGAATATCTTCGCGTATAACTACAGCGACAGCAACGCCGGGCCACTCGTCTTCAACCACGACGGCGTCGTCAGTCCTACCGGCAACACGGCGAGCGGTGGTGGGATTCGCGGGCCTAATGGCGATCAATACCTCTACGCCCACCTGCAGACCGACCTGCAGGGAAGCTACCAGCTGGGCAGAGGGTTTACCGCGGTCGCCTATGGGCTGAATCTGAACAACGAGGTCTTCGGCTTCTACCAGGGCAACGTCGACTCGCCTATTCAGCGGGAGTTTTACAAGCCGACCTTCGGCGGCGGCCTTCGCTGGTCGCCGAAGCGCGAACGCTAGAGGCAGACGGGCCTCGGCGATTGATCGTCGCCGAGGCCCTGATCTTCTGTACTGACAGTCCGGCCACGCGCCAACTGATCCGAGCATTTATGATGCGCAGATGCGCACTTTACGCACTGCAGCCGTAGTCCTCGGAGCCATGATGCTTTCGACCGCACTCCCCGCCCAGCGAGTCTCCGCCGATGGCGCCACCCAGACCTTCAGCTTTATCTCCGAGCAGTACTTCACGGACGTCTACTTCCACTTCTCGCCGACCGCCGGGACCTCCGCCGGGCTGCACCAGTACGACACGCAACTGGAGGACTACTCCGCCGCAGGCGTCCAGAAGAACGTCGCCGCCCTGCACGCCTATGAGAAGAAGTTTGAGGCCATCGATCCCTCCGCGCTCGACGCCTCCGTCGCCGCTGACCGCGACATCCTACTGAACAGCATCCGCTCCAGCCTGCTGACGCTCGAGGTCATCAAGCCATGGGAGAAGAACCCCGACATCTACTCCTCCGGGATTACGGGCTCCATCTTCACCATCATGAGCCGCAACTACGCTCCCGTGAACGTCCGGCTGCGCGCTGCGACCGACCGCGAAAAGCTGATGCCGCAGGTCCTGCTCGAGGCCCGCAAGAACCTCAAGAATCCGCCGAAGATCTACACCGAGATCGCACTCGAGCAAATTGACGGCCTGGTCAGCTTCTTTCAGACCGACGTCCCCTCCGCCTTCTCCGAAGCCACCGACGCCGAC
>CAZZZQ010000214.1:0-6365 GCA_964658405.1 uncultured Sphingomonas sp. | reverse complement strand
CTTGCCCTTGATTTTTGCCGCAATCAGCCGCGCTCCTTCGAGCCGTGTCACGATGCCGCCGGACTTGTACTGCAGATGGTCGTAGCGGCCATCGTGCGCGCCGAGGAACGCCGGGCCGTGCTTCGTCCAGTGGACGAGATCCGTTGAAGTCGCGATGCCGATCGAATAGGTGATGCGGTTCCACTGCGTATAGGTCATAACGTACGTGCCGTCTTCAGACTCAACTACGCGTGGATCTTCGACGCCGCCGGGCCACTCGCGCGCCTTCTGATCGTCGTTCGCCGGGTAGAAGACAGGCTCAGGTCGCCGCGTGAAGTGCAGGCCGTCAATGCTCGTCGCAAGGCCCAACCGAGAGGTGTGCTCGCCGATCTTCATCTGGCCGGTATCATCCTCGGCACGATAAAGCACGAAGATCTTCCCGTCGCGCACCACCGCAGCCGGGTTGAAGGCGTGGAGCGCCTCCCAATGAACCGGGCCGGTGTGCACGGCATCATCCTGGATGGGGTCGTTGAAGGTGGTCGTCCGATCCGGCTGGATGACCGGCGCACTGACAGGCCGCGTGAAGGGTCCGATGGTCCATGCCTTCGGGACCGACTGCGTGAGAGCAGGCGCGGCAAACACGGTGCAGAGAGCAGTCGCAAGGGCGGAGCGAAGCATGGTCGTCATCACCTTCTATCGGATGCAAAACAAAAACGAGGGGAGCCGAAGCTCCCCTCGTTTCAAGTGAATCCCGCAGGCTCGTTAGAACTGAACCCGGAAGGAGAACTGCAGCTGGCGTGGCATCGTGGTGCCGTTTGGTCCGGGACCGGAGGAGATCGTTCCATCCTGCTCCACGTTACCGCCAGGGTTGCCGTAGTTGATGTGGTTGAAGCCGTTGAAGGCATCCACGCGGAGTTGAGCGAAGAGGCTCTCACGGATGGGGAAGTTCTTCTGAAGCGACAGATCGCCGTTGAAGAAACGCGGTCCGAAGCGGCTGTTGCGACCCGAGTTGCCTATCTGGTCGAGACCAGGAGCCGTGAAGGTCGTGCCCAGTGTCTGAGCCTTGTAGAAGGTGACACCGGTAGCACCCGGGACGCCCTGCGAACCGGTCTTGAGCGACTTGGGGTCGCCGTTGACGTAGCAGGGTGCGCTACCCGGGACGGAGTTTCCGCACTCGCCGTAGGAGAGGGTGAAGGGCAGACCGCTCGAGTAGGTGATGACCGGGCTGAACTGCCAGCCGCCCACAACCTGGTTCACGATTGCGTTGGCATGCGAGAGGAACATCTTGTTGCGGCCGAAGGGCAGCTCGTAGAGACCGTAGACCACGACCTGCTGTTCGCGGATCGAGTCGTCGCGGCCCTTGACGACCTGCTTGTTCCAGGTAGCGTAGCCGGAGTTGAAGTTGACGCCACGCTGCCAGGCATAGTTGACGTTGAGCGACATGCCCCTGCTCATCTGCTTGGCGATGCTGACCTGGAGTGCGTTGAAGTGCGTGTCCTGATCGTCGCCGTAGTTGCTGACGCTGTTCGTCCATCCGCATGCGCCAGCGGGAAGACCGGTGAGCGGGTTGACTCCACCATTCGACGCTGCGTAGGTTGCGGCGGCGGTGATGTAGTTGGGGTCTGCGCAGGCTGCAAGCTTGCCGCCATAGTAGCGCGACAGGTAGGTGGCGTTTGCAGTTCCGTTGTTGGTGGAGATACCGGGTACACCTCCGGGGACGCCTACGGTGGTCGAAGGAACACTCGGGTCGTAGTGGAGCGCCTGGCCGTTGATGCTGTACTCGGCTGGCAGGAAGATCGCAGCCTCGTTCGGGTTGGTGTTGTTGCCGTCACCCGCGCTCAGCGTGTGCGTTCCCTTGTTGGCGACGTATGCGAAGGTCACTGAAAGGGTCGGCGTGAGGGACTGCTGGATGCTGAGGTTCCAGGCATCGATGGTGGGGAGACGAAGCGTCGTGGGACGGGTCTTCGGGCTGACTGCATAGCCGGGGGCCGGCAGCAGACCGCTGGTCGGAACGACGGTTGGAGTGGGAGCAGTCGGGCCATTTGCAAGGGTAAACGCGTAGCCGTTCGTACCGGTGGTGGTCGATACCTGCTGGTTCGAGAGGACCGGCAGGTTCTGCGTGGCGACGTGACCGAAGATCGATCCGAAGACGCCGAGGTCGAAGCTGCGGCCGTAGCCGGCGCGAACGACCGTCTTGTCCGTGACCTGGTAGGCGAGACCGATGCGTGGGTTGTAGGCATTCTTAGCCGGGCTGTAGCCCATGTTGCTTCCGAAGTTGCCGTAGCCTGCAACCTGGAAGTAACCGGTGGCGAGGTTCATGATCGAACCGTTGCCCTGGCCGTTGACCGACTCGGGGAAGTAGAGCTCATAGCGCAGTCCAAGGTTCGCGGTGAACTTGGGGGTGACGCGCCAGGTGTCCTGACCGTAGAAGAAGTCGCGCTTCTGGAACTCCTTCGCATTGGTGGAGGTGCTGACGTAGCGGGCGTACTGGGTGACATCGCCAAGGGCGAAGGTTGCCAGGCCGATACCGCCGACACCAGCGGCATTCGCCGTGGGTCCGGGGCCGAAGGAGTTGACGCCGGTGCGGTCACTGTCGCTCGGGACGCGCAGGTTGCGCGCATAGCGGAGGTCCACACCGAACTTGACGCTGTGATTGCCGAGCGTCTTGGTCCAGTTATTGACGACCTGGAACTGATCTTCCTTCTCCGTCAGCGGGCAGTTGCAGCGATCGACGTTGAGGCCTGCTCCATACTGCGGACCAGAGGCAGATCCGTTGCTGACTGAACCGCCGCCGCCAACCGTTGCGCCAACCTCGGCGATGTTGAAGGCAGGTGCACCGCTGGTTGACGCGGTGCCCGTGTTCTCACCGGGAATACCAAGCTGCGTCGCAAAGTTGACGCCCTGGTTGTACTTCGCCGTGTTGATGTTGTAGCGGTAGTAGCCGAGACGGACGTCCGTCACCAGCTTGGAGTTGACGGCAATGTCAGTCCCGAGGGCAAGGCTGTCGTTCGCGCCCTTGGAGGTTCCACCGTAGCCACCGAGACCGAAGCCCGCGCCGCCGGCTGCTCCGAAGAGCGTCGTGCCGGTGAGGGTATCGGTAAAGCGGCTGAAGCGGCCGAATGCATGAATCCGCTCGCTGATCTGGTAGTCGCCGCGAACGTCCCACTGGTCGGTGTTGAGACCGCCCTGGCCGCTGCCTGCATAGTTATTGGTGAGACCGCTGAGCGTACCGCCGGTGAAGTTGTTCGGCGCGTACGGTGCGAGGAGGGTGAGGAGATTCTTCGCCTGCTGCGAGACAAGGCTCGCCGGAATGACGTTGCCGCGATAAGGGGTTGCATGATCCGGCTGGTAGATGGTGCCCTTCGTCGGTGTACCCGCGCCGGTGTAGGCCGTGAGGTATTCGCTGAAGTCGCAACCGGCGATGCCGCTCGGGCCGACCTGCTTACCGAGGCAGGTATTGGTGAGTAGCGCAGTGGGGACGGTCTGAAGGTTCGCGATACCGACCTTCTGACGAACGCCCTGGTAGTCGCCGAAGAAAAAGATCTTATCCTTCAGGATCGGTCCGCCGATGGAGCCGCCAAACTGGTTCTTAAGGCCGCCGGGGAAGGCGAGCGACTTGGGCTGCGTAAAGGGCTCGCGAGCGAGGTTGGCGTTGCTCTCGCGATAGTCGAAGGCCGAACCGTGGAACTTGTTCGAACCCGACTTGGTCTGGGCCGTCACGACGGACGAGACAGCCTTGCCGAACTCCGCGTCAAAGTTTTGCGTGGTGATCTTCGACTCGGAGAGCGAGTCAATGTTCGGGTTAATGACGATGATTCCGAGGATCGGATCCTGGTTATCCGTACCGTCCAACTGGAAGGCGACGCCGCCGAAGGCCTGGCCATCAACCTGGATCTGCTTCGAACCCTGGGGATTCTCGCTGGCTGCATGGCTCCATCCAAGCTGCTGCGCACCGGGGAGGAGCAGCTGGAGGTTCGTAAAGTTACGGTCGCCGATCGGAAGATCCTGGATCTCCTTGGCACCGAAGATTGTCGAGACGTCCGCGCGGTCCGTCTTCAACTGGGGGACGGCATCAGCGTTGACCGTGATGGTCTCGCCGTTGGCGTCGCCGATCTCGAGAGCCGCTGAGATCTTGGTCGAGGTATCAGCGAAGAGCTGGATGCCCTTCTGCTGATAGCCCTTGAAGCCGGTCGCTACGACCTTGACGTCATAGGGATCTGGAATAAGGTGGTCGACCGAAAAATCGCCGCTCGCGTTGGTCGTCGCGGTCGAGGTCGTGCCTTTGGCCGCGTCCGTGACGGTAACGGTTGCGTTCGGAACGACTGCGCCGGTCGCATCGGTCACCGATCCGAAGATCGACCCGTACACCGCCTGGCCGAAGCTCGATGACGATAGAAGGAAGGTAAACACTCCTAGTAATACTGCTGCACGTGCTGTTCTGCTTTGCATCCTGTTCTCCCCTTGAAGTCCGCTTGCTGGACAAAAAAACCGGTACTGCCTACTGGGTACTGTCCTTGGTGTCGCCTGCACTTTTCCTGTGAAATCGTGTGAACAGAAGAGTCAGGGAGCACGTCGCTGCCAGGTTCCGCATATGAAACATGAAAAGCAGCTGTTTCAAAGCAACACGGAAGTTACGCGCGCCATCACCTTTGTGTCAATCATTTTTATGAGAACTTTCTTATGTATGAGACAAGACGGAGTAGACAGCTTTTCGCAATTTCAGACAGCGTCTCCCGGCACCAAGATTGAGTCGCGACGGAAAGAAAAAATAGCGCATAAACAATTCAAAATAAGCGCTTTATTTCGCTAAAACAATTCAGCATGAAGGCTCCCAAGTTATGGAATTTCATACCATGCCTGCCCAAAATCGGTAGGTGCGGGGTAGCAGGTTACGGGCAAATGTATAGACAGCTTTCAAGCGCGGCCGATTCTGGAGGTCCTGCGAGAGGCCCGCATATTTGCGACTTGGCCAGCACCGGATCGATTCTCTATACTCAAGCCGCTGGCTCTTCCTTCGATTGGAAGGCTCGTGAGCGGGAGCCTGCCGTCATCATCGCTGCGGCACCGTGGGAGATCGACTTTGTCCTGGAATCGCCGCAGCTTTCTCCACTCGCTTTCATCAACCGCGCTGGTCCTCTCGCTGGACGACGTGCTCGCCCTGGCGGCACCCTATGGCCCGCAGGCTGCGCCCCAGATTGGATCGCGACCAACCTCCGATACGAAGCCGCAGGCTGCTCCGAAGGGCGCGCCGTCGCCGATCAGCGGCACCCCACTGGGCGTCAGCTTTATGGATGTTGCCCGTGAGGCCGGCCTGAATGCGAAGACCATCTATGGCGGCGAGCACAAGAATAAGTACCTGCTCGAGACGACCGGCTGCGGCGTCGCCTTCTACGACTTCGACCACGACGACTGGATCGATATCTTCCTGGTCAACGGATCGCGACTCGAAGGGTTTGCGAAGGGGCAGGAGCCGGTCTCGCACCTCTTCAAGAACAATCGCGATGGCACCTTTACCGATGTCACCGTGAAGGCCGGGCTGGCGCGTAGCGGATGGGGCCAGGGCTGCTGCGTCGGCGACTACGACAACGATGGCTGGAACGATCTCTTCGTCAGCTACTACGGCCAGAACGTGCTCTATCGCAATAACGGCAACGGAACCTTCTCCGACGTCACGGCGAAGGCCGGTCTGACGCAGTCGAAGACGCGATGGAACTCTGGCTGCGCCTTTCTCGACTATGACCGCGACGGGCACCTCGATCTTTTCGTCGCAAACTATATAGACTTCGACATCAAGACGGCGCCGCTCCCCGAGGCGGCAGGCTGTGCGTACAAGGGGATCCAGGTGGCGTGCGGGCCGCCGGGGTTGCAGGGCGGCAAGAACATTCTGTACCACAACAACGGTGATGGAACCTTTACCGACGTCTCGCAGAAGGCGGGGATGTGGGAGACGATCGGGACCTATGCGCTGAGCGTCTCGGTCTCCGATATCGATAACGATGGCTGGCCGGACATCTACGTCGCGAACGATTCGACCGCGGCTACCTTCTATCAGAATCAGAAGGACGGCACCTTTAAGGACATGGCGATCGAGTCGGGGATTGCGTACTCGCCGGATGGGAAGCCGCAGGCTGGAATGGGCGTCTCCATTGGCGATTTCAACCGCGATGGGCTGCTCGATATTGTGAAGACGAACTTTGCGGGCGATACCGACTCGCTCTATCTCAACCTTGGCGACGGGACCTTTGAGGACCACACCTACCTCTCCGGCCTTGGCGTGAACACGCGCTACCTGGGATGGGGCGTCGGCTTTCTCGACATGGACAACGACGGCTGGCTCGACATCCTGATCTCAAACGGGCATGTCTATCCCGAGGTCGACGGCACCC
>CAZZZQ010000213.1:0-6388 GCA_964658405.1 uncultured Sphingomonas sp. | reverse complement strand
AAACTCACCCCGGCTTCGGGCGAAGGTTTCATCCGATTCTGAAGGGGTCATCCGTTGCCATTCCCGCGCTTGAGGCGGGAACAACCGCCTTCGCGCCCATGGGCCGTGCGATGTGGGAGCAGGACAAGTCCTCGTTCCACCACTTCCATGGCTACGATCCAGTCGACATAAAAGTAGGCTACGACGCCTACTACTCAGCTGAGGGACGAAAGAACCCGCCGGGGATCTATGTACACAAGTCGAACCCTCTCGCGGGGATGACCGTGGAACAGGTCAAGGGCGTTCTCACCGAGGGCTCGAAGGGTGGCGATCTATCCCACTGGGGACAGCTTGGACTCAAGGGCAAATGGGCCGACCGTGCGATCCATGTGTATGGTCTGGAGCCGAGCAGCGGAGGGGCCGCGAGCTTCCGCACAGAATTTCTTGGAGGGCGGCCATTCACCGTTCGCTATGAATCGCTCGCAAAGCCGGCTGACCTGATCAAGGCGGTCGCTGAGGATCCCTACGGGATAGCTTTGCTCGGCTTCTTCAACGCTGCATCGGTCTCTCCCGACGTGCGCATGCTCGCGATCGCTGCCACGCCCGGTCAGCCTTTCATGTTGCCGACCTATGAGACCGTTCAGAGTGACGGCTATCCTTTCGCCGCCTACCTGCACATCTACATCGATCGTGAGCCGGGTAGGTCTGCGGATCCTTTTGTCGTCGAGTATCTCCGAATGATCCTTTCGAAGGAGGGACAAGCGATCCTGGCAGCACAGCGAACTACGGAGGACGGCTATCTGCCGATCTCCGGAGATCTGATTGCCGGCGAGTTGAAGAAGCTGGATTAGGCAATGCTCCGACCGGTGTCTTCGCACTGTCCCCACTTGAACCGAACTTCGTCATAGGATTGAAGTCGAATTCGACGCTGAAGGGATGGCCGATGCGAAGTGAGCGAGAGAAGATGCTGGCGGGCGAGTTGTATGATCCGAGCGACCCCGAGTTGCTACGGGCACGAGACCAAGCGCGTGATCTCAGTCAACGGCTGAACGCTACTCGTGAGTCCGATCGATCGCTGCGTCGTTTGCTGATGGAAGAGCTATTCGGTGCAGGGGGAAACACTGTCTCATTACAGCCCCCGTTCTACTGCGACTACGGCACGAACATCGCCCTAGGGGAGCGAGTCTTCTTCAACTTCAACTGCATCGTGCTCGATGTGTGCGCAGTGACGATCGGCGCTTATTCACAGTTTGGTTCGGGGGTGCAGATTCTGACGCCTCTCCATCCGCTCGATCCAGTACTGCGGCGTCAGCAGGAGTACGGAGCGCCCGTTACGATTGGCTCCGATGTTTGGGTGGGATCAGGGGCGATCATCCTGCCTGGAGTGACGATCGGATCGAATACGGTGATCGGAGCGGGCAGTGTCGTGACGCGCGACATTCCTGAGGGTGTTCTTGCAGTCGGGAATCCATGCAGGGTCCTTCGAACGATCGAAGAGGCTACCCGAGCCTGATGCGTTCTGAAAGCAGCACTCTGTGGATCCTTCGGAGAGTTAAAGATTAAGAGCCCGGGCTGGTTAGCTCGGGCTCTTGCTGGGTTATGGTTCAGGTTGTTTAGAAGTGGAGCCGCGCGGAGAGCTGAGCCACCCGTGCATCGGGCGTCTCCGCTGCCGTTCCGGTTCCGCCGAAGCGTGTGCTGGTGATCTGGCCAAAGCCGCTGCCGATCGTTGCATTCGGCTGTCCGTAGGCCGGAGTGTTCAGAGCGTTGAACAGGTCGGCACGGACATCCAGGGCGGTCTCACGAAAGAACGTGAACTTCTTGGACAGCGACAGATCGACGCGGTTGTAACCGGGACCGTAGACCATCGTCCGGCCGTATCCGCCGTAGGCTGCCAGGTCGTTCGCACTCTTCGCTACGGGAGGGTTCGTGAAGGCGCATGGATTGAACCAGGTCGCTACCGTGCTGGTCTTCGTTGCGCACGTAACTCCTGTACCGGGATTCGAGAGATTGACGCTCTTCACATCTCCGACCCGTACGCCCTGCGACTGGCCGGCGCCGTTCGTCGGATTGTTGTTCGGCTGCACTACCTGCGGCTGTCCCGACTGCACGCGGAAGAGCGTGGTCAGCGACCATCCGCCGATGAACGCATCAGCAAGGTGGGATTTGTTCATGTAGGTGCGGCCCATACCAAAGGGCAGGTCGTATTGCAGGTTTACAACAGCGCGGTGACGTGTGTCTGTGAACGCTGCGCCGTAGTCATAGCCGAAGCCGAGCTGCCGCCAGTTGCGATAGCCCGAACCGGACTGACCGCTTGCTCCAAGGGGTAGGAAGGCGTCGTCCAGGTTCTTCGAAAACGTATACGTTCCAAGCATGTAGAGACCCTTTGCTGCGCGGTGCTCTACGGTCGCCTGGCCGCCGTGATAGCTGCTCATGGCGGAGTACGATTCGAGACTGCTGCCACCGAACTGATTGAAGGGCCGTGCCGCCTGAACATTGGCACCAGGGGTGAGCAGGGTTGTGATCTGGTTCGCGTTCGGATTAGCGGTGAGGTGTCGGCCGAGTGCTCCTACGTAGGCGAGCGTCACCGTCGTGTCACGACCGACCTGCTGCTGGACGGACAGGTTCATGGCTTCGGTGTAGGGCGTCTGAATGTTCTTCGGGTACATGCGGAAGTCCGGGGTCGAGACGAAGTTCGACAGACCCTGTGCGATCGCAGTGCTGAAGCCATTCTCAAGCGTCACACCGTTGGTCGCGCATCCTGCGGCAGCTGTACAGCCGCCGCTTGTGATGTTTGAAGTGAAGAGGAACGGTGCGTTCGCACCGAGGTTCGGGTAGAAGCCGACCGCTTCGATTCCGCCGAAGAACATTCCGAAGCCACCCCGGACCACGGTCTTATCGCTGAGCTGGTAGGAGAGACCGAAGCGTGGGGAGAAGTTCAGGTGTTGTGCGCTGGCCAGCGAGTTGTTGCTCGTGTACGCGATCGGAACATTGTTTGCAGCGAGAGCTGTCTGCAGCGCAGCGGGAATCGCATACTGCTTCGCTGCATTCGGCAGCAGGAACTGCGCGGTGTTATTGCTGAAGTCGACGATGAAGTTAGCCTGACGACCGCTCAACTCCTCGACGGGCTGGAAGTACTCCCAACGCATTCCAAGGTTCATGGTCAGCTTCGGCATGACCTGCCAGTCGTCTTGAAAATAGGCAGAGCGATACCAACGCTGATTATGTACGGTTGAGATGTTCGAGATCGAAGAGTTATCCATCTGATCAGCGATCATGTCCGCAGCACCAAAGCCTGAGGTCGAGGACTGGCCCGGGATCTGCGTGAACTTGCCGGTGAAGTTATAGGTTCCACGTGCGGTGCCAGGCTGAAGCGTCTGCACTCGGATGCGTTGGAAGTTCACGCCCATGCGCAGGGTGTGGCGATGAATCGTCTTCGATACGTTGTCCAGCAGTTGGGCAACGTTCTCATACTCGTCGGTCGGGACGTACTCGGGCGATCCAAAGCTCGTCAGGCCCGAGAGGTTGAAGTGAGGGGTGCCGCCGTTTCCAGCGGAGAATGGGATACCACCCAGGCCAAGCTGCGGAGCAAGGTTCGTGCCTGCATAAGCCTGCTGATACTTGGCATTGATCCAGTTGTAGCCGAAGCGAATCTCGTTCGACAGGGTCGGCGAGAAGAAGTGCGTCTCGCTCGCCGTGAAGTTGCGGCCCTTGTCCGTGATGCTTCCGTCCGAACCGAAGCCGCCGCCATCGAGAATGCCGAAGACGAGAGGGAATGCCTGGAGCTGATTGAAGACGCTGTACCGGGCGAATGCCTGGTCTTTATCGCTGATATTCCAGTCAACACGTCCGTCGTATTGCACGGTGTTGTCGCTTGCTGAGCCCTGGAAGAGATAGTTGTTATAGGTCTGTCCTGCGCCACCGGTGTTCGGCGCCGGCAGTGCATTCATGACAGCCTGTGCGGTGCTGCTGATCTGATTGGCGCAGAAGACGTTCTGGACGCCATTGCATTGCTGAAGCACCGTGCCGGCAGTTCCGGGACGATACAGGGTGCGGGTGTTGTTGCCGGTCAGCGTCGGGCTGAGCAATTGGCTGAAGTTGCCGGTTCTCATCAGCAGCGTAGGAACTGAATTGACCGAGGTCTGACCGAAGATGATGCGATTTGCTTCAACGTCGCCGAAGACAAAGAGCTTGTTCTTCAGGACGGGTCCGCCAAGCGTTGCCCCGAACTGGTTCTGACGATACTTCGGCTTGGTGGTCTGAAAGTAGTCACGCGCATTAAGGACATCATTGCGCCAGTACTCCCACACAGATCCATGAAGGTTGTTCGTGCCCGACTTGATGCTCATGTTGACCACCGCACCGGCCGCACGTCCCATCTCGGCGTTATAGTTGCTGGTCTGAACCTTGAACTCAGACAGGGAGTCGGGTATGGGCTTGATCACATACGACGCGCCGTTGGGAATGTCCACGAGGACAGCATTATTATCGACACCGTCGAGGATGTAGTTGTTCTGTTGTGAGCGCTGACCGTTCGCGGAGAAGTCGCCCTTGTTTGCGCCGCGCGAGCCTGCCTCGGCCGGAACAACGCCGGGCGTCAACTGGGCTACGAAGATCGGATTGCGATTGAGCAGGGGCGTCTGCATGATCGCCTCGGCGGAGATCGTCGCGCCGGTCGAGGCCTCCTGGGTCTGCATAGCAGGGGGTGCCGCGCTGACCTCGACGGTCTGGTCAGTCGAGGCGATTGAGAGCGTCAACGGAATCTCCACACGGGAGCCAGCAGTCACACCGATGGCTCTTTGCTCGAAGGACCGAAAACCCTGTGCGGCTACTGTAACGGTGTAGGTGCCAATCTTCACTGGCGTAAAGATGTAGTTTCCCTCTGCATCACTCACGCGCTCGAGTGTGAAACCGGTTTGATCCTGCACCAGCTTGACCGTGGCGCCGGGAATAGTGGCTCCTGTCGAATCGACGACACTGCCTGCAATGGCGCCCTGGTCCATCTGGGCCATGGCCATAGGAGGTGTCGCAATTCCAAACGAGAGAGCGCCCGTTGCAAGGCTGAGATAGAAAAATGGAGTGTAAAGACGCAAGCAGCACCTACCTTTTTGTACTAAATGTTCGTACTAACCTGAATGAGACCGGGCGCTTCATCCAAAGGGCCATAGAGACACAGGGGATCCAAGGGCCCAGGGAGCCCTTGCTAAAGCGAGCCGGTGATTTGCGATAAGCCTTATCCGAAAGCTATGTTGCTGGTGAAGAATCCGTTTGAGTTTCCAAACAACAGAGCATCCTGTTGCGCCTTCGGGAATTCGGTGTATTCCAACTCCTGATGGAATTCAGCACCACGATGCTGCTCCTTCAAAATGTAGAGGAATGGTATGTTACCGATTACATCCTTGTCAATCAATCCGAAATGGCTGTTCGATATTCGGCTAAATGTGTGCAACTGTAGCAGCTACATATAAACCCCGTCTGCGTCATGGATGCAGACCTGAGGCTGCATGGGCCTGATTTCAGCGCGGCTTATTTTTGTCGCTGGAAGGGACACACCAAGCTACAAAACGGCGATGGGCCGCTTTGCAGGTCCTGTCCAAGAGGTATTCGACAGGATGCGTGCTACTTGGAATCGCCCAGGTCAACATTTTTGCTGAACCACGGATACATCAGTGGCAGCACGTAAAGTGTGAGGATGGTTGCTGTGATCAGCCCCCCGATCACAACCGTCGCAAGCGGGCGTTCGACCTCGGCGCCTCTGGAGGTTGACAAGGCCATGGGGATAAAGCCAAGGCTCGCCACAAGTGCCGTGATCAAGACCGGCCTCAGGCGGTCTGCGGCTCCCTGGTGCGTGGCCTCTTCGATCTCCTTGCCATCCTTTCGGAGGGCGTTGATATGGCTGACCATGACGACGCCGTTCAGGACAGCGATACCGAACAGCGCAATGAAGCCGACGCATGCCGAGAGATTGAGGTTGATGCCGCGTAGCCACAACGCAGCCACTCCTCCGACGAGTGCGAGGGGAACGATCGACAGGATAAGGAACATCTGCGACGCATTCTTGAAGGTCGCATATAGCAATGCGGAGATGATAAGCAGTGAGACAGGGAAGACAATGAGCAATCTCTGTTGAGCGCGCTGCTGGTTTTCGTATTGGCCGCCCCACTCCAGGCGATACCCCGGCGGGAGGTTCAGTCTTTGATCGACTGCTGTTTTGCAGTCCTTGACGAAGCTGCCGAGGTCGCGCCCGGAAACATTCGTCATCACGACCGCCCTACGATGTGCCTGCTCACGATTGATCAGAATCGGGCCGCCTACCGTCTTGATGTCAGCAACCTGGTCGAGCCGGACCAGCTCACCTTGTGGAGTCTTGATCTGAAGGGACCGAAGCCGCTCTGGATCGTTACGCACGGAT
>CAZZZQ010000212.1:0-6390 GCA_964658405.1 uncultured Sphingomonas sp. | reverse complement strand
GCGAATATTTGTTGTGCTGGCGGTGCTGTCGCTGGTGGTTGGGGGCGTGCTGCCCGCGATGGGCTTTGGGCTGGGCGGCTCTGTGGCGCGGTGGGTTGCGGTGGCGCTGCTGGCTGCGTTTGCGCTCGGAAGACGCTCGCTGACTCCGTGGATCTTCGTCGCAATGGTCGCCGGCGCGGAGATCGGCTTCGACGCGCCGCACTTCGCCATTCAGCTTCGCGTTCTCAGCGATATCTTTCTGCGGCTCATCAAGACCATCGTGGCTCCGCTCATCCTGGCGACGCTGATCACAGGCATCGCCGGCCACGGCGATATGAAGAGCGTCGGGCGCATGGCCTGGAAGAGCCTGGTCTACTTCGAGGTCATTACGACCCTCGCGCTGGTGATCGGCCTGATCGCGATCCACGTGACGAAGGCCGGCGTCGGCCTGGCCGTCCCTGTGGCAGCGGGCGTCAGTGGACTCCCGGCGGCTCCGGTCCAGCACTGGCAGGACTTTATCCTGCACGTCTTCCCCGAAAATCTCGTAAAGTCGATCGCCGAAGGCCAGATCCTGCAGGTGTCGGTCTTCGCAATCTTCTTCGGCATCGCGCTCGCCGGGTTGCCGGAGTCGAAGCGCGCGCCAGTGCTCCGGCTCACGGAGAGCATCAGCGAAGTCATGTTTGGCTTCACCAATATCGTGATGTACTTTGCGCCCATTGCAGTTGGAGCGGCGCTGGCCTACACCGTCGGTCAGATGGGTGCGGGCGTCCTGGTCAACCTCGGCAAGCTGGTGCTGACCTACTACGGCGCGCTCGCGGCCCTGGCCGTCCTCGTTCTATTGCCGGTAATGCTGCTGTTCCGGATCCCGGTCCTCGGCTTCTGCCGGGCGGTCGCCGAACCGGCTTCGATCGCCTTCGCGACCAGCGCCAGTGAGGCCGCACTCCCCCGGGCAATGGAGGCGATGGAGGCATTCGGAGTTCCGCGTAAGATCGTCGCCTTTGTACTCCCCGCTGGATATAGCTTCAACATGGATGGAGCCGCCGTTTACCTGACCCTGGCGTCGATGTTCGTCGCGCAGGCGGCCGGGCTGCACCTTACGCTGGGCGAGCAGATTGGCATGGTCCTGATGCTGATGCTCGCAAGCAAGGGCGTCAGCGGAGTTCCGCGCGCGACGCTGATGGTCCTGATGGCCGCGGCTGCATCGCTCCGGCTGCCCGCCGAGCCGATCTTCGTGATCCTCGGAATCGACGCCGTCATGGACATGGGCCGGACCACGGCAAACGTAGTCGGAAACTGCCTGGCGAGCGCGGTCGTCGCCCGATGGGAGGGTGAGTTCAGAGCCGAACTCCCCAGCGAAGTCGTCGTCGAAGGCATGGCGGAGTAGGGAAGTCGAGATCTTCATCCGGGGTTCATGAGGCGCCGGATATGCTTCTCCGCAGTCAGAGTCGAGGAGTCATCATGGCGAAGAAGAGGGTGGCAGCACAGGGAACGGTTCCGGCTTCTGTCTTTTCAACCGGAGGTCAGCCGATCTTCGCGCAGCCTCTCCCTTCTCCGGACCCAACAGGCTTCAGGCAGCCCGTGACGGATCAGAGTCTGCTTGGGCTGAAGAACCTGGAGCCGGTCCCGCTCCCTCCAGGCGGCGCGGTCGAGCCGATCCTTACTCTCGCGCAGGCCTATGGGGGCGCCGGAGCGGCAAAGGTCGCCGCGATCGAAGCCGCCGGGCAGATCGTCTTCCACTCGGTCGGCGACACCGGAAATGTGAAGGGCCCGGCCTCGCAGTCACTCGTCGCAGACAAGATGGTCAGCGACTTCGTGGAGGCAAACCCGGCGGATGTGCCCTGCTTTCTCTACCAGCTCGGCGACGTCGTCTACTACTTCGGCGAGTCGCAGTACTATTACGACCAGTTCTACGAGCCGTATCGCGAGTACCCGGCGCCCATCTTCGCCCTCGCCGGGAACCACGACGGGGTCGTCTACGCGAACGATCCCGCCCCGACGCTCGACGCCTACCTGCGAAACTTCTGTGCCGCCTCGCCCATCCAGTCGCCCGATTCCGGCGGCCTGCTGCGGACGGCGATGATCCAGCCGGGGGTGTACTTCACCCTTGAGGCGCCGTTCCTGCGTGTGCTCGGCCTCTATAGCAACGTGCTCGAAGATCCCGGCGTCATCTCCGGACAGAACGGCCAGAACACGACGCTCGACGGGCGTCAGATCGCCTTCCTGACCGCTGCGCTCGCACGCATCAAGGCGGAGGGGTTCACCGGCGCTATCATCATCGCGGTCCATCATCCGCCCTTTACCGGCGGCTCAACGCACGGCGGCAGTCCCCTGATGCTGGCGGATATCGACAGTGCATGCACCGCAGCCGGAGTCTGGCCGCATGCCGTCTTCTCCGGCCACGCGCATAACTATCAACGCTTTACCCGGACCGTGAATGGGCTGCAAATTCCGTTTATAGTCGCCGGGTGCGGCGGCCACTCGCCCTTGTCGAAGATGAGCGCTACGTATCGAACGCCGTTTGTAATTGACAGCTCCTTGACGCTCGAACGCTATGACGTGACCGACTTTGGCTACCTGCGTGTGCTCGTCAACGCAACCACCATGACGGTGGAGTTTCATCTCGGGGCCGACGGCGCGACCGTCAAGACTCCGAACGACGTCGTGACGATCACGCTGGCGACACACGCCGTTGCCTAGCGGTCAGGGGCGAAAGTCGCGATAGGGGATGTAATAGGTCTCGAGATACCAGGAGGCTGCGAAGAGGAGCAGCATGGCGCCGGTAGCCCAGCAGAGAAGCTGCATAGGGAGCATCGCAAATAGGCTCTTAGGGCGCGCCCTCCGGGGTGGATCGGACTCACGGAAGAGCAGGGCGCCGAGTGTACAGATGGCGACGGCAAAGGCCAGCCGGATCAGCGCATGGTCGATCCGCTCCTGAAAGCTGGTCGCTGGAATAAGAAACGCCGCATGGAAGACAGAATAGAGCGACAGAATCGCCATCAGCAGGGCGACGGGTTTAGCGATGTCGAGAACCATGCTGCCTCGGGTGAAAGTAGTCTACGGCAGCCGGGATGATGATGCCGGATTTTCCGCATCTGATGAGGTGTAGAGAGTCGTACCCATAGCGCTCCATGACGGCTCACCGCGGCAAACGTCTATCAATCCAGTTTCTTTCGCGGAGCAACAAAGGTTCCAGCAGTGCGAAAGACGGCGGTTGATATACTTAGGGGTTGAATTCTGAGCCTCTGAGATCCAGTGATCGTTGAGGCGCTAGAGTTCGGGAACGGGAACAGGTTCTGGCATGAGCAAAATTCTAGAGACGATCAAGTCGCCGGCAGATGTAAAGAAGCTGACCCTGGCTGAACTCGAGGTCCTGGCGGCAGAGATCCGGGAACGGCTGATCTTCAGCGTTTCGAAGACCGGCGGCCACATTGGCCCCAACCTCGGTGTCGTCGAGCTGACGATCGCCATGCACTACGTCTTCGACACCCCACAGGACAGCTTCGTCTTCGACGTTAGCCACCAGGCGTATGTCCACAAGCTCCTGACCGGTCGCGAGAGCCAGTTTCACACCATTCGCCAGCCCCACGGGCTGAACGGCTTCATGCTCAGGACCGAGAGCGAACACGACAGCTACGGCGCGGGCCATGCCGGAACAGCGCTCAGCGCGGCCCTTGGCATGGCGGTCGCACGGGATATGTCCGGCGGCAGCGAGCATGTCGTCGCACTGGCGGGCGATGCGGCGTTCACCAATGGCATCTCCTTCGAGGCATTGAACAACATCGCGGCGCAGACCAAGCGGCTGATCATCGTGCTGAACGACAATGCATGGTCGATCGACAAAAACGTTGGCGCGATCGCGGAGTACTTTCACAAGATCGTCACCAACCCCACCATCAGCAGTCTGCACGACCGCGCTGCTGGCTTGCTCGAGCGCTTCGGCGGCAAGGCCGTCCGACACGTCGCCCGCAAGGCGGAAGAGGCGGCGAAGGGACTTATCGGCCCGGGCATGCTGTTTGAGGAGTTCGGCCTTAGCTACTTCGGACCCATCGACGGGCACAACTTGCCCCTGCTGATCGAGACCTTCAAGTTCCTGAAGCAGCAAAACAAGCCGGTTGTCCTGCACGCAATCACCCAGAAGGGCAAGGGCTTCCAGCCCGCGATCGCAATGCAGAAGAAGTTCCACGGCCTCGGACCCTACGACGCACAGACCGGCGAGACCAAGCCGGTCGGTCAGAAGACCTACTCCGAGATCTTCGCCGAATCGCTCACGCGACTGGCGACTCGCAACGAGAAGGTCGTAGCCATCACGGCCGCCATGCCGAATGGAACCGCGCTTGACCTCTTTCGTCCGCATCACCCGAAGCGCTACTTTGATGTCGGTATCGCCGAGGAGCACGCGGTCATCTTCGCCGCAGGCATGGCGACCAAGGGGTATAAGCCCTTTGTGGCCATCTACTCAACCTTTCTGCAGCGGGCGTTCGATCAGATCGTCCATGATGTCTGTCTGCAGGACCTCCCGGTCGTCTTCTGCATGGATCGCGGCGGTCTGAGCGGCGACGACGGCCCGACGCACCACGGCCTGTTTGACATCAGCTACCTGCGCAGTGTGCCGAATCTCGTCCACATGGTTCCGAAGGACGAGGACGAGCTCGCCGACATGATGTACACCGCGATGCTGCACCCGGGCCCAAGCGCAATCCGCTACCCCCGCGGCACCGGGCCTGGAACAAGGGTCAAGGCGGAGCCTGCAGCACTGGAGATTGGCAAGGCCGAGGTCATCACGGACGACGAGCACGCGGAGGTCGCAATCTTCGGCCTGGGCGCGATGCTTGCAGAGGCTGTCAGGCTGGCGGCAATGCTCGAGCGCGAGGGCTTCAAAGCGGCTGTCATCAACCCCCGATTCGCCAAGCCGATCGATCGGGATTGCGTAGCCGAGTTTGGAAAGCGCTGCGGCCTGGTCGTCACCTTCGAGGACCACGTCCTCGCCGGCGGCTACGGTTCAGCAGTACTCGAGACCATCAACGACCTTGAACTCTCGGTCCCGGTGGTTCGCGTCGGCTGGCCGGATCAGTTCATCGAGCATGGCAAGGTCGAGTCGCTCCGCGAGAAGTATGGCCTTACCGCCGAATCAGCCCTCGAAAAGGCGCGGCCCTACCTTGCAGCGATGGGCAGCAAGCGACTGGCCGTCCAGTAAGCAGCTACGTCCTGAAGACAGATACGGGCTGCCAAGCGCAGCCCGCATCCCTATAAAGCCCGCTACTGCTTGAAGTAGACCGAGGTGCTTTTTTCGGACTCTTTCCCAGGCGACCACGAGACCTCCGTCAGGCTCTTGCCATCCGCCGAGATTGCATCGGTCTCATAGCCCACGATCTTGCCACCTTCCTTGACCTCAAACGAAACCTTCAGAGGCGTGGTCCATTTGACGGCGAGGGTCGTTCCGGGAGTGACCGTCGGCCCGGCGATTATGGAGTCGGAGCCGTCCGGTGCACCACTGACCCGTTCCTTGTACGCGGGAATCTCCCAGTCGAAGTGCTTCGAATCCATTGCGTGGATGACGTAGCCGTCCGGGGCTGAGATCGTGACCTTGGTGGATTTCCACTTGCCGATAAGCCCCGTCGTTCCGGTCACGCGCGTGTAGATCTCCTCGTTCTTGAACGCTGATCCATCCGGCTTCTTCCCCGTGGAGACGATCGTGAGCGTCTTGCCATCGGGCGACAGGCTGTGGTGCGTGGTCGAGAGGACGGTTCCGTTGTAGCTCGAAACCGAGTTCCAGGCATTGTCTCCGGCCAGCGTCCACCTGGTCTCACGACCTTCAACGGACTTGTACTCCTTGCCATCAATGCCGAAGTCGAAGTTGAACGCGCTTCCGTCGGAGAAGTGCATCTTGCCGTCAGCGGCCTTCGAGTAGGTGAAGGTATCGCCGGTGAAGTGGCTCTTGGCTACGTCGAGCTTCCAGGTTCCGAGCCAGAGGTTTTCGGCTGCAAGGGCTGGTAAAGCACAGGACGCGGTAAGGCAGAGGATAAGCAGGGCTTTCTTCATACAATTCTCCTGAAATTCGTTCGGAGCCGTGAAGATTGGGTTCGTGGCGTAACGAATTACAACATGAAGAAATTACTTGCAGAAGACAAATCGCAGGAAATCAAAGCACTTTAGTCGCGTAGCAGCTCAGCCGTTCGCTGACGTCGAAACGCAAAGGTGGTCCGAATCTGGCCGCTGACTGCAGCCCAGTTCGCGACCGCACCCAGAATGCCAAGCGGCATCTCGTACTCCAGTTCGTCGCGGAGCAGCGCACCGGGAACGCCGTCGCGGGTTTCTGCCGCAATGTGATGGCAATGATGCCAGTAGGCGAACGGCCCTCGGAGCTGCAGATCGCAAAAGTGATGATTCCATGCAAACTGATCGATCTTCGCA
>CAZZZQ010000211.1:0-6407 GCA_964658405.1 uncultured Sphingomonas sp. | reverse complement strand
AAGTGGAGGCCGGTTGTGCCGGCAAGCCTGTCCGTACATCAACTGACGAGTGATTGATGACGGTATTGAGCCTTGGCAATCATCCCCTTAGCGAGAGCTCTGCTCCGGATCGATCCTGTCGGGCCGATCAGTGAGCGTGCAGGTTTGGTCCGACTGAGTTAGAAAAGACATAGTCTGCACCCCGGTCCGAATCCATGGTCCAGAACATGGCACCGCGCAGGGCAGGATAACCTCCGACCTTTTGCAACCGATAGGTTGTGCCTGCAGGTGCCCTGCCTGTGATCAGGTAGTCCATCGCCGCATTCACAACGTCCGGGTTGGTGTCCTCGGTCAAGAAACCAACGGCCACTTTCTCGGGAGGCAGGCCCGGGAACATCCTCTTCGGATCGTGCCCAACTGGAAAACCTCGCAACATCAGCTCTGTCATGGCCACGTGGTAGTCCACGCTGCCGGGCTGGTAGATCTCGCCGTCAAGCCCTTGCAGAGGCGGAGTGTTGTAGTCCTGCGCATCCACGAATGAGAGCACATCTCGCAGGGCATACGTCAACGGCAGGTAGGATCCAAACTGGCCACCATACGTTGGGTATCCCGAAAGACTCTGGGTGCCCTCCGGTACCAGGCTGATCATAAAGCTCTTTCCAAAGTGAGTCTTTAATTCACGCAGCGCAGTGATCAAATTCTTCGTCGACTCAGTCGTCGGGCTGCGAAAGTTTGTGTCGCCAGGCTGAAGATCGAGCGCCGGACTCTCGAAATCGATATCGATGCCGTCGAATCCGAATTCGTCCACCATCCCTGTGACCGAGGAGACGAAGTTCGGCACACCTGCAGCATGCGCAAGTGCGAACTGTGCGCCCCCGCCGCCCAATGAGATCATCACCTTCTTGCCCTTGCTCTTCAGGTAGGCGACGTCCGACTTGAACTCCTCTGCAGTCATGCCCTCCGGAACCTTGAAGTCCATCGCGCCTTCGGGTCCATTCTTAACCGAGTTGGAAAACGCCACGATGATCACATCCCACTGCGGCGACACCTCTCGCAAGGAGAACCTCTCGTTGGCGTGAAGGAACGATGCCCAGTAGCCGATCAACTGGTGCCTCGTTGCTGCCTCGTTCTGCTGCGCAGCCGCTACCGAAGGCTTGGCGGCCCCGTTGCCACCGCGCGGTACCGGGCCACACGGTTTCGGCCCGGTTGTAAGTGCCTTGACCTCTGGAAAGCTGTACGCACCCGCACCCTGGAGATTGCGGTACCAGGGCAGCAATGCAACATTCTCCAGGTGATACCTGGACCCTGCGATCGGGGCTACGTAGGCCGCTGAGGAGGGAAAATTGTTCTTTGGATTCGTATCCGTCGGCTCCAGCATGAAGTACGCCGAACCTGCCTCGGTCCATCCACACTCCCCGCCCATCCCGGGCCGCTCCCACCTGGTGAAGGTATTGCCTGGCATCTGGGTGCCGCGCCCATAGACAGCCGCGTCGTGCAGAGGATCGTTCACGAATTCTGCCAGCTGCTGGGTAAGCGGCTGCACATCCTGATCAGCGACGGCAGCGGGTGCATCGTGCAGGTAGGTACTCAGCACAAATGAGTTGCCGGTCACCGTGTCTACGCCATGCGTGCCCCACGAGCAACACACCGTCGCGTCCCCCGCCGCGTAGAAAGCCGTGTTGTGTGCCAGCGCGATCACCAGCGAGCCTTGCTGTCGCGGCACCTGCTGGAAGAGCTGTTTGCGCACGTAGTCCGCGTCCACCACGGACATGATGCGACCGCTTTTCTTTGAAGACAGCACGTAGCCGAACTGGGGCGGCACTGTGATGGTGACTGGCTTCACGGAAGGCTTGTCTAAAAGAGTGTGCCAGTTCGGGCCGGCGTCATGGAAGGTGCTGCGAAGCATGGCATCGACATACTGCGTTGTGCCACCCATGGGAAAGGAATACGCCGCGAAGACCGGCGAGTTGCGCACGGGTTGAACATCCTGCGCCGCATCGAGGACGAAGGGCGCTGAGCGCCCGGCGTGCGCCTCAAACACGAGTCGTATCGGAACCAGCACAACCGGGATAAGGCTTTGCCCTCCACTCGCTGGGGACGCGCCTGCCAGGGTAGAACCGTCCATCTCAAACACGGGCACTGTTCCTTGAGCCATCCCCACTCTGCCGGCCACACCCATCGACAGCACAAGCAACATCCATAATGCACGCATATGATTCTCCGTTTCTTCCCTGCGGGTCTTGACCTGCCTCGTGAGAGACTCTCTCCAAGCCTAACAAGCCGATGAACTGACGACCTCACAGAATGATATTCAAGCGGTCGGGCGACCGGGAAGCAGAGTGCGTTTGATCCTCAAAGGAAGTCAGGCCGAGTCTGAGCCCGCCTTGTCCGCACCGTGGCGATCGCGGGAGAGTGGGGGAAGCGGATCGCGGCAGGCGAAGTTTTCACGCTCAACCAGTTAGCCGAGGAGTACGGGATCGAACGGTCGTTCGCGAAGAAGTTGCTCCGGGGTGTGGCATCTTTCTCGGCGACAGATTTGGGCGGTCTGAATCGCGGAAGCCGCTGCAAAGATGCGGAGGAGGAATCCAGCAGAGACTGACGATAGATGAAGAATGGTGGAGCTGAGCGGGATCGAACCGCTGACCTCCTCGTTGCGAACGAGGCGCTCTCCCAACTGAGCTACAGCCCCCCTGGTCACTTGCCGCCGGTCTTTACAGCACCCGCAGGCGTTGTGCCTTGGAATAGAACTCTTCGAGTGTAGCAGCAGGGAGCGGCGTCGCTCAACCCGTCGCTGCACCCAAATCCGCAACGAATCCTGTGACACGCGTTCCGGCGGCAAGCGGCTTCTCGACGATGTGCCAGATGTCTTCGCCGTTGACCACGATTCCGAGCACCGGAACCTCCAGCCGCGCGCCGCTCCGGGCCACCGCCTCCAGAGACCCGATTGCAGCCTCAGGCGTAAACGCCGTCTGGTCGAGCATCATCTGCCAGCGCTGCCGTGCACCGCGCCGCGACTCCTCGCGGATATCCGTGACCTCTGCTTCAAACTGCTTCACTTCGCCGACCCTCCGGCGAGAATCGTAGCCAGCAGCTCCATCTCGCGTTTGCTCCCGACCATGAACGGCGTCCGCTCATGGATCCCTTTAGGCTTGATGTCGAGCACGCTCCCCGTGCCGCTGGTTGCCATGCCGCCGGCCTGTTCCGCGATGAACGACAGCGGATTCGCCTCGTAGAGCAGCCGCAGCTTGCCCTTCGGCTGCTTCGCCGTCGGCGGATAGAGGAAGACGCCACCCTTCAGCAGCGTCCGGTGGAAGTCCGCCACAAGCGAGCCGATATAGCGCGAGCTGTACGCTCCGACCGTCCCGCTGCGAAGCGTATCGATGTAGGTCCTGTACTCCGCGGGCCACTCTGCCGCATTCGCTTCGTTGGTGCTGTAATAGCCGCCCTGCTCGGGCATCTTCATGCGCTCTGTCGTCAGGACGAACGCCCCGATCGTAGGGTCAAGCGTAAAGCTGTGCACGCCGTTACCGGTCGTGTAGACCAGGACGGTGGACGGCCCGTAGACCACGTAGCCGGCCGCCACCTGCTTGTAGCCGGGCTGCAGAACGGAGGCGTCGAGGTCGCCCTCCTCCGCCGGGAGCCGCTTGAGGATGCTGAAGATCGTTCCGACATTCACGTTCACGTCGATATTTGAGGACCCGTCCAGCGGATCGAAGACGACGATGTACTTTCCGCGTTCCGTGCTGCGGTCGAAGGTGACCGGCTCCTCGTCTTCTTCACTGACCAGCGCGGCAACCATGTCGCGGCTGCCCAGGCAGTGCAGCAGCGCGTTGTTGGCGTAGACGTCGAGCTTCTGCTGCGCCTCACCCTGCACATTCGTCTGGCCGAATGCACCGAGGACATCGCCCAGGCCGGCCGAGCGGATCTTGGCCTCGATCATCTTCGTCGCGAGCGTGATGCCGCCGAGCAACAGGCTGAAGGTTCCACTTGCCGCCGTAATGTCCGCCTGCTGCTCCTGGATATGCTGCTGTACCGTCGTGACCATCGATCCTCATTCCGCCGTGGCTTCAATTCTGAGCGCCCGGCCGTCGCTACCCCTTAGCATCGCACCCCGGGCAGGCTCGATCAAGCCGCTACAATAAGTCATTCACTCATCCTCAAGACTCATTCCCAGAAGAGAGCCAGATGCCTACTCTGCTTGACCGTCGTCGATTCCTGCTTACCTCTGCTGCATTGACCGCCATTCCGGCCCTCTCGCTCGAAGCCCAGCGCCCCGCTCCGGCGGCCTCTTCTGAACCTCTGCCCCCTGCCATCGCAGCCCTCAAGAGCCATCGCGGCGAGGCGGTACCGATCACCCTTGCCGAGCGCCAGCAGCGCTTCGAGCGTGCTCGCCAGCTGATGAAGCAGCAGAAGATGGGCGCGATCTGCATCACCGGCGGGACCTCGCTGGTCTACTTCACCGGCATCCGCTGGGGGCAGTCTGAGCGATTGTTTGCCTTCATTCTCCAGGCCACCGGCAGCCCCTTTATCGTCTGCCCGGTCTTCGAGGAGGACCGCGTCCGCGAGCGGCTCGACCTGATCCCCGACGGCAAGACCACGAAGATCTACGCATGGAACGAGGACGAGGATCCCTACGCTCTCCTGGCCAAGGCCCTCCGCGAGGCAGGCATCGCGACCGGCTCGCTTGGGATGGAGGAGCGTGTGCAGTTTGTCTTCGCCGATCGTATTGCGCAGGCCTGCCCCGCGATGAAGATCACCAGCGCCATCCCGGTCGTCTGCGGCTGCCGCAGCATCAAGTCCCCGGCTGAGCTGGCGCTGATGCAGCTCGCCAACAACATCACCCTCCAGGTCTACGAGGCGGCCTTCAAATCCGCGCAGCCGGGCATGACCAACCGGCAGTTTGTCGACCTGATCGATGCCGCCTATGCGCGCTGCGGCGTGCAGGGCGAGGCCAGCTGCCAGGTGGGCGAGTACTCCGCCCTGCCGCATGGATCGCTGCAGCCACAGACCATCCGCGAGGGCGAGATCATCCTGATTGACGACGGCTGCTTCGTCGAGGGCTACCAGTCCGACATGTCACGATCGTTTGTGCTCGGCAAGGCAACGGATAAGCAGAAGAAGGTCTTCGACATCGTCCACAAAGCACAGGCCGCCGCGCTCGCCGCCGCTCGCCCGGGCGTGCAATGCCAGGCCATCGATGCCGCCGCCCGCAACGTCATTACAGCCGCCGGCTTTGGCCCCGACTATGCCCACTTCAGCCATCGTGTCGGGCACGGGATCGGGATGGACATGCATGAGTGGCCGTACCTCGTACGCGGCAACACGCAGCCGCTCGAGGCCGGCATGACCTTCTCGGATGAGCCTGGGCTGTATATCAAGGGCGAGTTCGGGATTCGGCTTGAGGATGACTGGATGGTCACGCCGGATGGCGCGAAGATGTTCACGCCGCAGAGCCCGTCGCTGGAAGATCCTTTCGGGAAGGCCTAGGACGAAGGGCGCCCTGACACCGGGCGGGCGCCACTTCGTGGGGGTTTGGACGCTTCGCGTGAGTGCTTCAGTTCCCTGTGGGGATTGCTGATGCTTTCGCTACGCGGCCTACTGGATATTGGCCAACTCGGTTCGCTGCAAACCATGGCGAGCGATCATAGAAGAAGTCCAGCCGCGCGCCTGGACTCGCCGCAAAGGCCGGATCGCTCGCCACCTTCTTCTTGAACTCAGCCGCCAGAGCCGGATCCTTCGCCATCATCTCGCGAGCCAGCCGCTCCACCACATAGCCTTCGCCGTACTCCTTCTGCTCAAAGATCGAGTCGAAGAACCCCCATCGCAGCGCAGAGTCGGCGGCGACCGGCTCCAGCCACTCGATCGCGACCTTCGACAGGCGCTGATTCAGTCGCACGACGGCAGACCCAGCCGGATAGCTCCTCTGCTCCTTAACCAGCGTGCAGCTTCCGAACTTGCCCGGATTGTGCCACGCCTCACCGTTGAAGGTCGGATGCCGGCCCTCGAACGGCGGATCCTGCCACGTCATCCCGCTGCACTGATAGCTCTCGACCTCACCCGTCCACGCAGTGCTCGTCCGCTCCATGACAACCTGATGGGCGGCCAGCACCTCGATGACCTTCGTCCACTGGGCGGGGATGATGTACGCCTCCGGCAGCTTGATGCCGACCGCTACCTTGTAGCCGACCTGCAGCGGCAACGTCATGTCGATCGGGTCGTGCGAGTAGTCGATCCGGGTCGTCCCGGAGATCTCGCTCGTGCTGCGTGTGTATTTGTAACCATGGAAGACAAACGGCTCCGTCCTGCCGCTCCAGCCGACCGTCAGGGGGAACTCCGCGGCAGGCTTTGAGCCGAGCAGCTTCGCCTCTTCATCCGCGGCGGCGTTCATCGCGATCAGCTTGTCCGCGTCCCGGTTCACCAGGTCCATG
>CAZZZQ010000210.1:0-6425 GCA_964658405.1 uncultured Sphingomonas sp. | reverse complement strand
GTGGCGGTGTAGTTGTTCGGCCCGTTGTAGGCAAGCAGGCCCTCTCCACCGAAGCGGAAGAGATACGCGTAGCTGATGCCATAGCCGCCGCGAATCACCGTCTTTGAGTTGACCTGTTCCGCAAAGCCGATGCGAGGTCCGAAGTTCTTATAGTTCGGGTTGACGAGGCCGCGGTTGGCAAGCGAGCCACCGCCGACATAGTGCAGGTTGTAGACGTGGCCAGCGGCGGTGCTGTTCACGTCGGTCCCATCGCCGGCGGCGAGCAGGCGGTTATTGATCGGGTCGAAGTTGAACATCTTGTTGTCCTGCTCGTAGTTTGGCGACATGAACTCGTAGCGCATCCCGAGATTCAGGGTGAGAGAGGGCAGCGGCTTCCAGTCATCCTGGATGTAGCCCATATGCCAGTAGCGCAGGTAGTTCACCTCGTTCGGTGCATTCAGTTGATAGTTGCTGCGAGCGCCGAAGAGGAAGTCGGTCAGGTTTGCGGCCTGCGCGGTCGTGGAGCTACCGGTGGAGCTGAACGCTCCGGCATAGATGTCTGTGCCGAACTTGGGATGGAAGTCGGAGATCGCCTGGCTGAGCCAGCCGTACTCATAACCGACCTTCAAGCTGTGACGGCCTTTGACCCAGATGTAGTTGACCTTCGGGTTTGCCTGGGTCGGATTGTTAAACTGGGGATTGGTCGCCTGCTCGCCGAATGAGGTGAATCCGGAGACCGCCTGGTTGTTCAGCCCGCCGGTATAGCTCGGATCCTGAGGAACGTTCGGAATCCCGGCGAGGAAGTTGGGTGCACCCAGGAAGACTGGCTGCTTACCGCTCTCCGTCCATGTCTGGCCAAAGCGCAGCTCCAGGATGGATGCTGGCGAGACTGTCCAGTTATAACCGGCAGCGATCTGGCGTGTCCGGGCGTAGAGGGTTCCGTTGTTATTGCCGCCGGCGGTTCCGGGGAAGGATGGTGGCTGGAAGTAGGTGACTGCTCGCTGGCTGTAGCGAACGAAGCCATTCTGCCGCTCGTTGCGCGTGTAGTCGACGCGAGCGTCTCCCTTGTCATCCACGGTAGGCGCTGCGGGAAGGTACTGGTAGTTCGCCGCAGTAAGTCCTGCACCCGCAATATTGGGCGCTGGCAGCTGCTTGAAGACGGCGAGCGCGATCGGGTTGATATTGGGATCGCCCAACGGCACCTGACCGTTGGCATAGACGACGCCGGTGTAAGGATTTTTCACGGGCACCGGTGTGCCGCCGGCCTGACCGTTCGTAGTGAAGAGACCCGTGAGCTCTGCCGCCGTCGGCAGCGTAGCCGTGGTGAGTGAATGCGACACGGAGCGCAGGCCTTCATAGTCGACGAAGAAGAAGAGCCGATCTTTGAGGATGGGTCCACCAAGACGACCGCCGAACTGGTTTTGCACTAGCCGTGGCTTGACGCCCGTCCCGTAGAAAGGACCGAAGGCGTTGAGAGCGGTGTTGCGCAGGTAATCGTAGACCACGCCGTGGAAATCTTTGCTTCCGCTGCGGGTGCTGGCGTTAATGATGGCGCCGCCGGCCCGGCCGTACTCCGCAGAATAGTTATCCGTCTGCACCTTGAACTCGGAGAGCGCGTCGGGGGAGGGAATCACGGCCTGATTGCTGTACCCCTGGTTTGCTTCCTGGTAGGCGTTGTTGTCGATGCCGTCCAGCTCGAAGTTGTTGTCCATCGAGGTCAGGCCGTTTACGTTATAGGAGGCGTCGCGTGGCGGGTTCGACGCGACGGTGGCAATGAGGGAGCGGCGTACTCCGGGAACGAGCTGTGCGAGGTCCGCATAGGATCGGCCATTGAGCGGGAGGGCAACTGCTTCGGCGCCCTGGACGGTCTCGCCCCGGTCACTGGTGTCGGCTTCCAACCGGCTTGCCGCACCGGAGACGGTGACCGACTCGTTCGCCGTGCCGAGGTTCAGTGCCAGGTCGACTCGTTGGCGGGCGCCTACATTGACGCGGAAGACGTCTGTCTTCGAGACCTGGAAGCCCTGGGCTGAGACGGAGAGGGTGTACTCGCCGGGCTGCACGCTGTCGAACTCGTAGCCGCCGCTCTTATCCGTCTGATGGACGACGTGAACGCCTTTAGCAACGTTGACGAGGTCAACGGTCGCCTCGCCAATGGTGGCACCGGAGGGGTCCTTGATGCTTCCAAGAACGGCGCCCGAGTCGAACTGGGCATGCGCCACGGAGGCTCCCCCGAGTGCAAACGCGGACGCAGCAAGCAGAACGGGGACCGTTCGGGTCAGGTGCTTTGCGAGCCTCTGGTGAAGAAGATGTGCTGTTTTCATGTGGCGCTCCTTAAGGGTTGCAGTGCTTCCATGGGCGGCATCTTCTCGGGGCACCTCGAAGGGAGGCTTCGAGAGAGTGCTTGGAGAGGCTGGACCGGGGTTGCGAGTTCAAACCTAGCAGCGGTCGTTCGTGCCCAGAAAGAATTCACGGCGACTTCACCGACACAGGCGATAAGCTCAAATATTTGAATGATTTACCTGCTATTTATGTATCGGGATACAGTGAACAGATGATGAAGATTCATCTCTTGTTCATGGCGATCTGCTGAAGTTCTTCGTGGAGGATCGGGTGAGCAAAGACGGTGCCCAGATGAAGATGCCGGCGAAGGCCGCCCCCGACGCGACTCTCGACGGTCAACAGTTCAGCCGACGAGATATGCTGCGCCGTGTCCTGGTGTCGCCGACCTTTGCAAAGAGTGAGCGCCTTTCCGCGTTTCTGACGTACGTCTGCGACATGACCCTGCGCGGCCGGGCGGCCGAGCTTAATGAACAGCAGATCGGCCATGCGGTCTTCGGCCGGGAGCGGGACTACGACTCTTCGATCGACGGCATTGTTCGGACCCAGGCAAGCCGCCTGCGACAACGGCTCGAGACCTATTACCAGAGTGAGGGTTCCGCCGAGCTGGTGCGGATCTTCATCCCGCGCGGGTCGTATGTTCCGCAGTTCATCGAAGAGAAGGCAGTGCCGTCGGTTCGGGAATTGGCTCCTGAGGCAGTCTCCAGCACCCCGACAGGCCCGACTTATAACGGGGCTGCCGGCCAGCAGAGACTCTCCTCGGCAAGTCTTTTCCTGGCGGGTCTATCGGCCGTTCTGGCGATTCTTGTTGCAGTTCTCCTGGTTCGGGACCGCTCAGAGGATGCACCGGTTGCGGCTGTCTCCACGCTGACCCATCCGCTCTGGCGTGAGATGTTTGTACCCGGCCACGCGACGCTCGAGATTCCTGGGGACTCCGGACTGGTGCTCTACCATGCCTTCGACGGACGCAGCGTTCCGCTCAACGAGTACCTCATCGGAGCGTATCGCGATCCTGATCCAGCGGACATCCATGAAGCTCCCGCGGTGGCGAGAACACAGGCCGCAGAGTTTGCAAACCGGAGGTACACCAGCATCGTCGATCTTGAAGCGGCGACGACCTTCACGCGCATTGCGTCTGCTGGGCACAGCTCCCTCGACATCCGCTATGCACGTGACGTCAGGCCGAATGATCTGAAGAGTGGCAACGTGATTCTTTTTGGCGCTGCCGAGGCGAACCCCTGGGTCGAGCTGTTTGAGCGCAACATGAACTTCTCACTGCACAACGACTATCAGACCCACGTCTTTACGGTCAGAAATCGAACGCCTGAACCGGGGGAGCCCGCCTCGTGGGAATCGATTCCGTCGGACCCCGAGCACCGCGTCTTCGGGATCGTCGCCTACCTTCCCAACCTTTCCGGGAGCGGGAGGGCGCTCGTAATCGAAGGAACCTCTATGGCTGGCGCGGAGGCTGCGTTCGACTTCCTGCTCAACGACGCAGAGATGTTGCCCCTCTTGAAAAAACTTCAGAAGAACGGCTCGCAGCTCCCGTCCTTCGAGCTACTGGTCACTACGCAAAACACAAGCGCGAGCGCGGTTCACAGTAGCCTCGTGGCCTTTCGGTCGCCAGCATAGCCTGTTATTTGGGTTGGGTTTAAATGGAGGAGTCTAGCTGCCGGCTAGCTCTCCGTGTTGCCGCAGAAGCAGCAACAGGCGGGATATTCTAGGCGCCGGTTTTAGGCTGGCACTTCTTCATGATGGCCGTGTGCAGACGGTCACGAAGGTCCGGGGAGAACTCGTAGATCTCGCTGCCGCGATAGACCTCAATGGTCTGCCGTGTGGTGTCGAGGACGACCTCGCAATGATGGCACTCTGCGATATGCGTCTTCACTTCTACCAGAAGGTCCGCTTCGATCTGCCCGTCGAAGAAGTCAGTGAGCTTGCTCAGAAAATCGGTGCAGGTCATGGAATCAGGCCTCCTTCTTCTGGCGGAAGTATCGGCTAAGCCGCTCTCGGAGCTGAAGTCGTGCACGCAACAGCCGCGATTTGACCGCTGGGACGCTCAAGCCGAGCGCCTCTGCGGTCTCTTCCGTAGATAAGTTTTCGATGTCGCGCAGGGTGAAAACGGTTCTAAATCCTGGGGGAAGGCCCTGAATGGTCTTGCGCAGGATATCACCGAGCTCTGACTGACCGTAGAGCTGCTCCGGATTCGGTCTCCACTCGGAGAAGTCGCGAGGGATGGAGCCTTCTTCGGTCTGGACGTCTTCATCCATGGAGACGGTCTTGCTGGTTTTGCGCTTGCGGAGCCGCATAAGGCTCTCGTTGACGGCGATTCGGACCAGCCAGGTGGAGAACTTGGAGTTTCCCTGAAACTGCTCGAGCTTCTCGTAGGCCTTCAGAAAGGCGTCCTGGGTAATATCTTCCGCGTCTTCGCGATTTTGCGTAATGTGCTGGGCGACGCGAAAGATCTGGCGATCGTACTGGCGGACAAGCTGCTCGAAGGCGGCGGTGTCCCCCTGTTTCGCGCGGGCGACCAGCGCTACGTCCGGGTGAATCTCTTCCGTAACTGGGGTCTGGATGGCAGGCATAAGTGAAGGGTGCAACGTGCATGCCTGGCTTTTTATTGGATCGGCCAGATGCAGGACCAAACGGTTCTGTCCCAGTGTACGTGGCCGGAGGCTCGACCGCAAAGACCGATGCAGGGCTGGCGTCCGGGCGTTTGGAATCAAGGGCCGGGGTGATGTATCTCGCGTGATTCCCATGGAAGTCAGCTTCCCCATGGTGAGCGATACAGCTTACAGTCGTTACAGAAGGTGAAGGCAGGACTGGGGGAGCTTTGAGCGGTTGGTCTGGATGGAGGATCACGGGGGCCGTCGGGATATTGACGATGATGACTCTCCCCGGATGCGTGATGTATGGAGCCACGAAGAAGACCGTGCCCTCTACCCATAAGACCGAACCGGCGAAGAAAACTTCGGCGAAGAGCGGAGCGAAGACCACGTCGAGGGCGAAGGGCGCCGCTGGTAAGACTTCCGGAAAGAAGCCGGGATCGACCCACGGCGCGGCGACCCGTGGGGCCAAGGGGTCCACCAGCAAGAAACATGGCGCCGGCAGGGTGGTCTCCCCCCCGGCGACGGCGCAGAGTCGACGGCTGACAAGCGCCTTTATTGCTACGGCGCAGCTTCGGCCCATGGCGCAGCAACTGGCCTCGACCCGCTCCGCCGCAGCGTATGAGGGCGTTCTGAGCTATGCGCGCTCGCATCCGGGCGATGGTGCGGCGACGGCCTATCTCTCGCTGGGCCATGCGTACATGCTGGACCATCGGTACGCCGACGCAGTCGTAGCGTACAAGCAGGCGAACACGGCGGGCGAGTCGCTGGACGACTACGCCGATTATCTTGGCGCACAGGCAGCGCTGCAGGCGGCTCATGGAGCGGACGCGTATTCGTTGCTGGACCGATTTGCGGAGCGCCACCCGGACAGCATCTTTGTCGCAAACGCACCGGTGCTGCTGGCGAACGCTTATATGCAGCAGGGAAATCCGCAGGGTGCGCTGCGAGTGCTACAGCCGCTGGCGGATTCGACGATCGGGACGCATGGCGACTTCCGCTACGCGCTGGGCCGGGCGTATCAGCTTGCCGGGGATACGGGGCATGCGGCTCCGATCTATCGCAGCATCTACCTGACGCTTCCGCTGAGCTACGAGGCCGGCCAATCGAGGACACAGCTCCAGGCGATGGGTGTGCAGCTGACGGCGGCGGAGCGGAAGAAGCATGCCGACCAGCTCTACGACGCCAAGCACTATGCCGAGGCGGGCGATGAGTATCACTCGATCGAGAAGAACGACAGCAGCCTGAGTCCGGCGGATCGGAATGCGCTCGATATCTACGCGGCAGTCTGCGATCTGCGGATGAAGCGGCTGAATCGCGGGGCGGTGGATCGGCTGCCTGAGACGAACGATGATAGCGCCGCGCTGAAGCTTTATCTGCTGGCCGAGCTGAGCCGGAACGAGGACAATCGCAACGGGCATGATGCGCTGATCGCGCAGCTGACGCAGCGGTTTCCGCAGAGCCGCTGGCTGGAGGAGGCGCTCTACTCCGGTGGCAACATGT
>CAZZZQ010000209.1:0-6425 GCA_964658405.1 uncultured Sphingomonas sp. | reverse complement strand
GGCTGCGGGATTGAAAGCAACTTTCTCCTAAGAGCTGCATCTCGCCAAGCTACGGTGACGTCGTCTAGTGATAAGGCATCGGACTGTATCTAGGGTCGGTTGAAGTGATCCGAAAACGCGGGTCAAATCCCGTCGTCCCCGCCATCACTATTCATCCCGACCCGCAAAGCCCCCATATAGAGGCTTTCTTGTGTGTAGGAGAACTAATATTCCAGAAAGAGGCCCGGCGGGTGCTTTGGCGACATTTTCTGAGGTTCGGCTGATTTAATCAGTCCGTCCGTTTTACTGTAGTCCCTGTCCCATCGGTGGATGATTTCGCATTCCATAAACAAAGCTGATGCGACATGAACAGCATCGGCTGGCTTCATGTTGTACTTCCGCGAGATTTCAGTCGCTTTTTGGGCGATCGCTGGGATCACTTGGATTGTTTTGATCCAAGGCCACTCAAACATCTGCTTTATCGTGGTAGCGTGTTCGTCCGAAAGCATGCGTGTGGCAAGCGTGTTTTTCTTGTAATACTTCCAAATATCCTCAAACTGGCCGTGAGCTTTTGGGTAAAGAAGGTCGCCCTTGCTATCGGTGTTCTTAAGCAAAGAAGCCCATTCTGGCAGTGGTGAAGGCTCGTAAATTGCCTTGGGTCGAATGGTTTCTGCGATCGTCCATACTGATGTCCAAATCTCAATGCCATCGTTGCGTGCATGGTTTAAAAGGTCTATGCAGATATCTGCCCGAAGAATTTCTTCAGGATGGGTACTACTCAGATAGCTGATGAAACAGGTTGTATCCCAATACACCTTAGAAGGTGTCATCAATCAAAATCCTCAAAGAACTCTTTCAGGGATAGGGTGCCAGTAAAGTTTGGGACAAGACCCCGCATCTCTTCAATCGTGGGATAGACAGTGGGCTTTGGAAACGGAAGAAAGACTTTGACGCCCATCGATATTGGTCTTCCGTAGCGATCTGCCCTTAAGACCCCCGTAACGATGACGCGCTTTCCTAAAAGGCTCATGGCTTCATGTATCTGTTTCGGATTGAGGTGACAACTTACTGGCCTCGCACTTACGTCATCCAAAATCTTGAACTCTAGGCCGCGCCGCACGGAGATCGTATCCAGGGTTCCAGTGATCGTCCCGAATGACGTGCTTTTTACACTCGTTAATTCTTTGAGTTGTTTGAGGGTCGCCACACTGACCGAAGTAGTGAGTTTCATTGAATCCTTAGTGGCGGAATAGATCGTCGAATCACCAATTCTCTCAGTAGTTTTCGCGATATTCTCAATCTTGGTCAACGCTGCATCCGAGAGAAATTTATTCCTCTCTCCTCGCTCACTAAGGGTCCGAACGTTCGTTATTATTTCCCGTTCAACGAGGTGGCTCGTGTCGTTAATCACACGCTTTCTAAGACGTACATTAGGGGTAACCCCAATTAATGGCGCAGGCTCGTTCTGAAGAGTCGTTACCTTCCAACTAAGATTTCCAATCTTCGCCCCGGACACGGTAGAGTCAACCTCGCGCAGCAATCCAAGAAAGTTGCCCATGGCGGTAACTAAATCGGGAAGATCTAGGCTTCTACTCCCCTCGCCGATTTGCATGTATATGGGTTCTGCCATCGGTCTAACCTCGTGGTGACACACTGCGGTTAGACAGCCGTTTAGGATCGGTGAAGGAGCCGATCGCAAACCTGCAGCGGTCTAAATGTAAGCGTTCCATCAGCGACCAAACAAAATCAGTCGCACCCGCTAAATCGGTGAGACTCGCAATGATGATAACCTTTCTGCATGAAAGTTGAAGCGGCAACGTCGCTGGTACCTAAAGAGTACGCAGCTTCTCAAGCTGTGCTGCGTAAAGTGGTGAAGGTCCAACCTAAACCTTTTTCGGTCCCCTCCCCTTCCGATAAGCGCTAGAAGGCCGCTGCTGTCATTCTCCCGATCAAGTGCGCTTAGTTGAGGCGACGGCCTACGATGTCCTTCAGGATAGCCTTGGAGCGGCTCGCGTCCGTCTGGTTGTAGCGAAGGACCTGCGGTTGCCTTTCGCTAACTCCGCCACCGCAACACCACCGGCCCACTCAGCGGATGCTCCCCCGTCCCCTTCAACCGTGCCTGCTTCAACGCAAAATACCACTTAGCCGGCTTGTCCGCATCATCGATCAGCATCAGCGAAGGATTCGACCGCAGACCCTGCGCCTGCTCGATCATCGTCTCCTGATCCTGCCGTACAAACCGCGCCCCAAAGAATGTAGCAATGGAAGTTACAAATGGCACAGCATAGAAGACATTCCACGCCGCATACACATCAATCCGGCACGTTGAAGCCGTCACCGGCGTCACCGTCGTCAGGCTGGAGAACCACTTCTCCCCACACCGGATCGTCTCCACACGCCGGTTCGGCAGCACGAAATCGATCGTCGTCGTGATCGGCTCGCCATAAACTCCCAGCAGTTTATAGGGAGCACTGTTCCCCGAAGGAGCATGCGCCGACATGCGAAAGCCCGCATTCCGGCCCTTGTGCTCGTCATCGAGCAGCGGCTCAAAATGCTTCTCCTTCTCATGAATACTCGCCTTCGACCGCCACCACCACGCATGGTGTACGAACGGCCCGTGCGCCGGATCCATCAGCCCGATAATCCCGTGATCCACATTGCATGGCAGTTCGGCTACAAGATGCGCGCTGCGATAGTTGGCCGAGAACTTCGGCAGCTCCGGGACCGCCGGCAGATTCGCCGCCACACGTCCCGCTCCCGCCGCCGGCATGTAGACCCACGCATACCCGTCGCGCTCCTCGCACGGAAACGACGCCGCGTAGATCTTCGTCACGTCAAGCGACTCGCCCTGGATCTGCGTCAGCGACGGAATCTCCACGCACTGGCCGCCGCACGGCTCAAACCGCCAGCCATGGTACTTGCATTGCACCGTCTCACCGTCGAACCAGCCCGCCGACAGCGGAATGCCGCGATGCGGACACAGATCACGCATCGCAAAGATCTGGCCACCGGACTTCCGCCCCAGCAGCACCGGAACCCCCAGCAGCGTCGTCACGGTCGTCTTCCCCGCGCGCAGCTCGCTCGCCCGCAGCGCCGGATACCAGTCGCCAAAGATCAGCTCCGTCGGCGGCCCCGCTGCCTCCGCCATCCTCATCCGATCGTCCAACCCGGCCACCCCCGCTCTCATAACTATAGAAGACCGACCGCGCCCATTACAGAAGACCAGCAACGCCCGTCACGTAGACTGGGCACACCGTGATGACTTCGCCCCAGGCAGCACCACCCAGCCAGAGCCCCGCCGCCAACCGGCTCGTCCTCCTCCTGCTCTGGCTCCTCTTCTACGCCAGCTTCGCCCTCTTCGTCCCGCCCCTGCTGGACGACGCCGACTCCGTCCACGCCGAGGTCGCCCGCGAGATGATCCTGCGCCACGACTGGGTCACCCTCTACGCCAACGGCATTCGCTACCTCGAAAAAGCGCCGCTGATGTACTGGTCCATGGCGGTCAGCTTCAAGCTCTTCGGCGTCAGCACCGCCGCCGCCCGGCTTCCCCTCGCCCTCACCGTGCTCGCGCTCATCCTCGCCGCCGAAGCCTTCGCCCGCCGCGCCTTCCGCAGCGCCCGCGCCGGCCTCTACGCCGGCCTCATTCTGCTCTCCTGCTTCGGAATCTTCATCTTCACGCGCATCCTGATCCCCGACGTCGCCGTCTGCCTCTGGCTCACGCTCGCCGTCCTCTGCTTCTGGTACACCGAGCAGCAGGACCTGCCCAGCCGCTGGCCCTGCTACGGATTCGCCGCCTGCTGCGCCCTCAACATCCTCACCAAGGGCCTGATCGGCATCGTCTTTCCCATCGCCATCGTCGTCATCTACCTGCTTCTGACCCGCAGTGTTCCACGTGGAACATTGCAGCGCCTCCGCCAGCTCCACCCACTCTCGAGCATTGCGCTGTTCTTTCTCATCGCTACCCCGTGGCACATCCTCATCGGCCTTGCCAATCCGACGCAGGGCCATCCCGGTGGAGTCGCCTTCACCAACGGCCACTGGACTGTCCCGCTCCCCACTGACGGGAACGTCCATGGCTGGTTCTGGTTCTACTTCGTCAACGAGCAGGTCCTCCGCTACCTGAACCTCCGCGTCCCCCGCGACTACGACACCGTCCCGCTCGCGCTCTTCTGGGGCCTGATGCTGGTCTGGCTGATGCCGTGGAGCGTCTACCTCGGCAACACCCTCGCCGCACTCCCGTGGCGCCGCGCCCTCCGTCGAACGCTCGATCCCATCGGCAAGACCCGCCTCCTGCTCGTCCTCTGGGCGGCCATCCCGCTGCTCTTCTTCTCGCTCTCCACCCGGCAGGAGTACTACGTCCTCCCCGCAATCCCGGCCCTCGCCCTGCTCCTCGCCGCGTGGTTGAACGACGAATCAGAAGCTCCGAGCCGCGCCGGCCAGCGCATCGCTACGGTCCTCGTCGTCCTCGGCGCGATCGCCTCCGCCGCGGCCCTCTTCTTCGCCTTCGCCGGCAGCAGGCCCGCACCCGGCACCGACCTCGCCAGCCTGCTCCAGCAGAATCCCGGCGAGTACGCCCTCTCCTTCGGCCACTTCCTCGACCTCAACCGGCAGGCCATGGGAGCCTTCCGCGCGCCGCTGCTCCTCACCGCCGCCGCGCTTCTCTTGAGCACGCTTGCTAATCTTTATCTCCGTAAAAAGGGTCGCAATCACGCCGCGAACCTGGCGCTCGCCGCCGGCAGCTTCGGCTTCCTGCTCGCCGCACATATGGGCCTGCAGATCTTCGCCCCGGTGCTGACCTCGCGCCAGCTCGCCGCCGCCATCGCCCCCGTCCTCCACCCCGACGACCTCATCATCATTCACGGCGAGTACGAGGCCGCCAGCACGCTCGGCTTCTATCTCCGCCGCAACGACCTCCACATCCTCGAAGGCCGCAGCTCCAACCTCTGGTACGGCAGCTTCTTCCCTGACGCCCCCGCCATCTTCGAGACCAAGGCCACCCTCGCCACCCGCTGGTCAGCCCCGCAGCGCATCTTCCTCTGGCAGGACCTCAACAACGACCCCGGCCCGCTTCCGCCGCTTCCTGGACCCACGTACCTCGTCTCAAAGTCGGGCGGGAAAGAGATCCTGACCAACCGGCCGTTGCCGTAGCTGTTAGCTTTTAGCTCTTAGCTCGAACCCGCCACAAAGCTGTCATCCTGAGCGAAGTCGAAGGACCTGCGGTTGCGCTGTACTTGGCGTTTCGAGGGAATCTGAAACCCCAGCATGCTCTATCGCAGCGCAGCTGCCTGCGCCTTCAAACCTGCGCGCAAACCGGCAAGCTCCTCCGGCCCAAAGTACCGGCCATCCACCACAACCGCCGCGATCTTCCGCGTATTGGAGATGTCCAAAACCGGGTTCGCATTCAGCAGCAACAGATCTGCGATCTTCCCCGTCTCCACCGTTCCCAGCTCATTCAGCCGGCCAAGAAAGCGCGCCGGATTGAGCGTCGCGGTCTGCAAGGCCTCGAGCGGCGTAAACCCCGCATCGACAAACCGCTGCAACTCGCTGTGCAAACTCGATCCGGGAATCAGGTCAATCCCGGCCGGCGTATCGGTCCCCGCCAGAAACGGGACACCCGCGGCATGAAGCCTCCGCACGATCTCAAGCTCATGCGCAACGAACCGCTCGCGCACCGTGGCAGGATCGGTGTCGAGCGAGCCCAGCAGGTCCTTCCTGTACGCAGGCCAGGTCACATCCTTCCAGTGCGCCGGAGCATAGGCTAGATCGGGGTCTGCGCTGTAGTCGTACTCGTCGGCCAGCCACTGGCCGCGCTCCCAGAACAGTGTCGGACACTGCCACACCTGATGCTCGGCAAGCTGCCGGATGATGGCTGCTTCGCGCACCGGATCGTACGTCGCAAGAAACATGCCTGGCTTCTTCGAGCCCTTGTCATACGAGCCCTTCAGGTACGTATCCTCATCCGGCGAGCTCGCCTCGAAGATCCCGATCAGGTGCTCAAAGCTTCGCTGGCCCGCATCGATCGCCTCCGACGCGCGGATGGCGTCGGGGACATGGCCGACAAACGGCACGCCCTTGAGCGTGGCCTCCTTCGCGGCCGCAAAGTAGGCATCGCGCGGAACCCCCGACTGGATCTTGATGAAGTCGACACCGTGCGCAACCAGCCTGTCGACCGTCTGCGTCGCATCGGTCGCGTTATGCGTCGCTGCCGACCCCGTATAGCGCGATTCCGGACCATCGAGCATCGGGCCTGCGACGTACATTCGCGGAGCAATGATCCGGTGTGCCGCCGCCTCGCCCCGGGCATGAACGATGCTCTCGAGATCGCTCCCCATATCGCGGATGCCGGTCACACCGTTGACGACAAACAGCGGCAGGATGAAGCTTGTTCCCAGCACAGCCGTGCTCCCAAAGTAGACATGCGTATGCATGTCCCAGAGCCCCGGTAT
>CAZZZQ010000208.1:0-6440 GCA_964658405.1 uncultured Sphingomonas sp. | reverse complement strand
CGATTCCCGGCGCACAGGCTGACCAGGTCCGCCGCGTCGAGCAGTCCGAAGGCACGGTCCTCTCCCGCATCTCCGGCCTGATGTGGCTCATCAGCGCCGCAGCTCTACTCTCCGCTGGCTTCGCAGTCAGCGCCGCCATGGCAACCGCCGTGCTCGAACGTCGCGGCGAGATCGGCCTCATGCGCTCACTCGGAGCCAGCAAAGGCGCCATCGCCCTCCTTTTCTACTCCGAAACCGGCCTGCTTGCGATCTTCGCCGGAGCCATCGGCTACCTCGTTGGTTCCGGCCTCGCAGCGTGGCTCGGCAGCCGCATCTTCGCAGGGCAGGCAGTCGCCGCAGGTCAGATCTTCAATCCCGTCCTCCTCCCTGTCATCGTAGGAACCGCCCTGATCGTCGCCATTGCCGGAAGTACCCCGTCCATCCGCACCGCGCTCCGGATGGACCCCTCCGCCGTACTCCGGTCGGACGCATGAGCCAGCCGATCAAGCTCAACCTGGGCAGACTGCTGCGCCGCTCACTGGTCCACCGCCGCGCTCGCTCGCTCTCTGCCCTCGTCGCTCTGACGGTCTCGGCAGCCGTCGCAACCGCGCTGCTGACGCTCTATGCCGACCTCGACGCCAAGCTCCACAAGGAGTTCCGCAGCTTTGGCGCAAACATCGTCGTCACCGCACCCCAGAACGGCACTCTCCCCCCGGATGCACTCAGCCGCGTCCAGCAGGCCGCCGGAGCCGATTCCCTCGCCGCTCCCTTCGCCTACGCCGTCGCAACGACAGATCGTGGAACCTCGGTCGTTGTTGCCGGAACGGACCTCGCCGCGATCCGCCGGCTCGACGATTGGTGGCAGGTCTCGGCCTGGCCCACCGGCGCAAGCGACGCCCTGATCGGCCAGCGGGCCGCCAACTTCATCGCCGACGAGCATGACCTGAAGCTCACCTTTGCCCGGAAGCCCCTCACCCTGCACGGCGCCGGAACGGTCAAGACCGGCGGCGACGAAGACAGCCGCATCTATATACCTCTTCCCGCCTTCACCGCCTGGACCGGCAGCGGCATCAACGTCATCGAGGTCCAGGTCGCCGGTGGAGCTCCGAAGGTCGAGGCCGCCATCGCGCGGTTGCAACAGGCCTTGCCCGGCGCGCAGGTCCAGCCCGTCCGCCAGCTCGTAGAGGGCGAGTCGCGCATCATCGACCGGACCCACGCGCTGATGTACGCTGCAGTCCTCCTGATCGCCCTGACCGTCGCGGTCAGTGTGCTCGCCACCCTCTCCGCCAGCGTCCTCGAACGCCGTCGCGACTTCGCGCTGATGAAGGCCCTCGGCAGCACCCAGCTCCAGCTGATCGCCCTCTTCCTCTTCGAAGCGCTCATCCTCGCGCTCGCGGGCGTCGTCGCCGGCTTCATCCTTGGCTCGGCCGCCGCCTTCCTCATCAGCGAGGTCAACTTCCACACTGCAACCCTGCCGCGCCTCACGGTCGTCCCGCTGGTCCTGCTGCTGAACGTCCTGATCGCCGCGCTGGCTGCGCTCTTCCCTGCCCGCCTCCTGCGCGGTCTGCAGCCAGCCGCTCTGCTCAAGGGCGAGTGAGAAGATAAAAGAGAGTTTCCCATGGCAGAGATCAAGACAGAATGGCCCCTGAATAACACGCGCGCCGAGTGCGCCGTGATCGAGCTGAACCACGTCACCCGCGAGTATGCCGGGCACGGCGGCGTCGTCCGCGCCCTTGGCGACGCAACCTTCTCCATCGTCGCCGGCGAGTGGGTCGCCATCACCGGCCCCTCAGGCTCTGGCAAGAGCACGCTGGTCAACATGCTGGGCTGCCTCGATCGGCCCACCTCCGGCCAGCTCAAGATCGACAACGTCGACGTCGCCTCCATGTCCGCGACCGAGCTCGACCGCTTCCGTGCCGACAAGATTGGTTTTATCTTCCAGCAGTTCCACCTGATCCCCTACCTCTCGGCGGTCGAAAACGTGATGCTGGCGCAGTACTTCCACTCCATGACGGACGAGGGAGAGGCACGGGTGGCACTCGAGAAGGTAGGACTAGGGAAACGTGTCTCACATCTGCCCAGCGAGCTCTCAGGCGGAGAGCAGCAGCGCGTCTGCATCGCTCGCGCCTTGATCAACAACCCGCCAATCCTGCTGGCCGATGAACCGACCGGAAATCTCGACGCGGCAAATCAGAAGATCGTCGCGGATCTGTTGCAGGACCTGCACCGGAACGGCCACACCATCGTCATGGTCACGCACGACCCGGAGATGGCCGCGCTTGCCCAGCGCCGGATTGCGCTGAATCACGGCTCAGTATTCTGCCATCCTGTGACGGGGCCTGTCGTGAATCTTCGGCGATAGGACAAGGTGCCCTTACGCCGGGCAGGCGACCCTTCGGGGATGTACTGGACGCTTCGCGTGAGTACTACCGCTCGCCCCACTTCAGTTTGGAGCGCAGCACGTTGAACAGGCCGTTCGGCTGGTGACGCAGAAGCCTGACGCTGTACTCCGAGCGATGGCAGTGGATGTGGTCACCCAGAAACAACTCGACCGCCTCCTGCCCGTCAACCGTCAGATACGTCTCGTTCGGCACGCCCACAACGTGGATGCTCACCGTTGACTCACCCGGAACCACGATCGGCCGGATCGTCAGCAGGTGCGGGCAGATCGGCGTCACCACCATCGCGTTGACACTCGGCATCATGATCGGCCCGGCGGCGGCGAGGTTATACGCAGTCGAACCCGTCGGAGTCGACACGATAATGCCATCTGCGCGGAAGGTCGCGACGAACTGCTCGTCGATCTCGACCCTGAAGTCAGCCATGCGGGCAATTGTGCCCTTGGCGACGACGACATCGTTCAGCGCGTCCCATTCCTTGATGATCTTGCCGTCGCGATGCAGCTCTGCGTGCATCATGTTGCGCAGGTCGATCGCCGCGGAGTTCACACACCAGGCCTCAAGCGTGTTGTAGATATCGCTCAGGGGCGTCTCGGTCAGAAACCCCAGTGACCCAAGATTGACCGACAGGATCGGCGTCTTCGTCCGGGCGAACGCGCGCGCCGCGGCCAGAAGGGTTCCATCGCCGCCAAACACAATGACGAGGTTAGGCTGGCGCAACGGCATCTCGGGCCGCGCGATGCCGCATGTGTCGCCAAGATACGCAGCACTATCCGGGTCAAGAATGTAGTCGTAGTTGTTCGCCTTGAGCCACCCGATGAGCTCGGGCAGGATGGTCGCGAGCTCCGGCTTCTGCGGCTTTGCAATGATGGCAGCTAAGAGCATGTCTCTCCAGTGTAAAGGTTTCGGAGCAGACAGGAGTGTCTAGAAGTGCACGATCAGGTCGCTGGCCACCGTAAATTGACTCTGCTTTGTTCCGCGATCGTAGGCGTTGCGGTCCCACGCGTGGTCAAAGCGAACCTCCGGACGGATCTGAATGGTCGATCCGATCCAGTGACTCAGCATGAAGGTATTCTCCGTGTACTTGGTGTTGTACCCCGTGCGCTGGCCTTTTTTATCATTCAGGTAGTCGCTGCGGAACGAGATGAAGTCATGCGGCGAGAGCTGCTTGTTGACGTAGTTGACGACCGCATACTCCGGCGCAAAGCACGTCTGTAACCCCGGCTGGCAGGTCGCGCCATTCGAGTTTGCCTGCGGCTTGATGGAGCCGCTCACGCTCGGCACATCGCGCTCGTACATCAAGTAAGCCTCGGTGGCAATATGCCAGCTCTTGCCGATCTTGTGATACCAGGTCGCGTCATACTGCTGCATGTTGTTGTAGGCGTACTTGCCGTTGTTGATGCCGTTTGCGCAGAGATAGTAGTTGTCATGGACCGACTTTGTCGTATAGCTCACGCAGGCGGTACCGGAGGGTGTCGCATCGTCCGTCCACAGCGCGACATCATGGCCCGCAGTCAAACCCGCCTGCACCAGCCATCGATCGCTCAGCTGCACCGTCGCAAGCACGCCTGTATCTGTAAACGGGTCGACCGAATAGAGCAGCGAGTGGCTGAACATGTAGTTATTCGGCGTCAGCTGCGCCTCGATGCCCGGAATCGAGATGAAACGCCCCACGCGAATATTCATCCCCTTCGCAACCTTCGGGATGTACACGTCGAGATATTCGAGGATCGGATCGAAGCCATACTGACGGTTATGGTCGAGCAACTGGCCGCTGAGGTACCCCTTGTCCGTCGTGTACCGGTAGTCGGTTCCGTAGAAGGCGGTCAGGTGATAGCCCACGTCGATGTGCTCTCGCTGCACGGAGTCCGGCAGCCGCTCCACATAAACGATCAGCTGGTTCATCTCGAAGCGATTGGAGTAGACGTCGTTCGCCTCCGGCGCATTGCTGTGTGCAGAGGTGCTGAAGTTGAGCGTCGGCTCGATCCAGCCATAGATCTTCGTCCGGCTCTTCGCCCCGTTCAGCGCGGTCATCAGGGGATAGCTATTTGTATCCGCCTCGCCGATCACCGGCGAGCCACCGTACGACCAGTCCGCGTTCGGAAACGGCGGCGACTGCAATGGCGATGGAACACCCCGGCGCGGCGGAGCAGGGCTCGCCGGAGCTGTTCCCGTCCAGTCCTCGCGATAGAACTCCTTCAGCCTCCCGAAGAAGCCCTGTGGCGCTGGCGCATTGGGTAACGCTGTCGGCGCGCTCTCCTGCGCCATGCACGAGCCGAAGCATGCAGCCAGCATCAAGGCAAAACAACCCGTTCGCAGCCCGTTAGCCCTCAGAAATCTCACAGATGTACTCTCCGGCGGAGGGGTCTTTTTTGCCGCTCTCGCACTCAACCAGCCTCTCCTCTGATGCACCGCTCAGCCTACTCCCCGAAGCGCGCGTAAAGAAGATACTCATGGTTCCCTTCCATACCCCGGATCGGCGAATCCACGATATCCGTCCGCGTCCCGCCCAGGGCAAGCACCGTGTCATGAACACGATCGATCGCAAACTGCCGCGCTTCCTGGTCGCGCACAATCCCGCCCTTGCCGACGTTCTCGCGGCCCGCCTCAAATTGCGGTTTGACCAGGATCACCGCCTCCCCCTTCCACGGGATCGCCGGCGCACCCTCCTCCCCTGCCGCAACCATGGCGGCGAGGACCGGCGGGAGAACCAGCGTAGCCGAGATAAAGGACACATCCACCGCCATCAAGGTGATCGGAGCGGGCGCAAACGCCAGCAGCTCCCCCGGCTTCAGCAGCCGCGCATTCGTTCGCTCCAGCAGGGTGACCCGTGTGTCCTCGCGCAGCTTGGCAGCAATCTGCCCATAGCCTGTATCGACCGCGAGCACCGAAGTAGCACCGTGCTGCAACATGCAATCGGTGAATCCACCAGTGGATGCGCCTACATCAATGCACGCACGCCCAGTCGGGTCGATGGACCAGTGAGCGAGAGCGCGCTCCAGCTTTAGACCGCCGCGCCCGACGTAGCGAAGATCATCGCCCAGCAGACGCAGTGCAGCGTCCTCAGCGACGGGAGTGCCCGGTTTATCAATGCGCTGCTCCGCGACGAGGACACGGCCTGCGAGGATGAGCGCCTGTGCTCGCTCACGAGAGGCAGCTAACCCTTGATCGACGAGCAGTTTATCGAGACGAACTTTCATAGTGTGAAGACTTTCATGCATCGTATAACGACAGCTTCAGTGGCTTGCCCAAAGGCGTACCGTGTCCTCGCGCTGGTTAGGGTAGGGACAAAAGATAACGTACACTGGTGCGGCCTGATAACTGAAGGGCGGGTAACGTTACGGTGTGCTGTTACGACGCACGAAAAAGACACGCTTCGGTGTTTGCGCAAGAGCAGATGCCCCTTGCCTCTTAAAGGTATCAAGTAGCAATCTAAACGATGTACGGGTGCGTTCTATGTATAGAGACACAGAAGTTCGAAATGTGCCGCCGGGATCGAATCAAAACGATTCGATTCTTCTAAGCCTTGTTCAAAAGGGCGATGAACAGGCGATGGCATCCATATTCGATCGCTACTCGAAGGTAGTGTATTCGGTATCGTTGCGCGTCCTGCGAGACCCGGCTGCGGCAGAGGACGTGCTTCAGGAGATTTTCATGCAGATCTGGCGCAACCCGGACAGCTTCATCGCAACGAGGGGAAGCCTCGGCGGAGGGCTGGCGGTCGTGTCCAGAAACCGGTCGATCGACGCACTTCGTCGGCGCCGGCCCTCAGAGTCGATCGACGACTTTCCGATCGCCTCCTCGTACAATCTTGCAAACGAGGCGGAGCGAAACTCTATGATGGAAAAGGCTCGGTCGGTCATCCATCTGCTCCCCTCTGAACAGCGTAAAACGTTAGAAATGGCTTTTTTTGATGGACTGACCCATGCAGAGATCGCCGAGATGACCGGTGATCCACTGGGGACCGTGAAGACAAGGATTCGCAGCGCGCTGCTCACGCTGAGAAAGGCGTTCCAGGCATGACTGACACACGACACATCAATCCAGAAGACCTGGCGCTCC
>CAZZZQ010000207.1:0-6446 GCA_964658405.1 uncultured Sphingomonas sp. | reverse complement strand
GCACGGCCGGCACGCCCTCAAGATCGGCGCAGACTATCGCTGGTACCAGCTCAACGCCATCTCGCCGCCGAACCCGACCGGCTCCTTCGCCTTTACAACCACCGGAACCAACCAGCAGGGTGTCACAAATAGCGGAAACGCCCTCGCAAGCTTCCTCCTCGGCCAGGTCGACACCTTCTCCATCGACCTGCAGGAGAGCAGGATTCGCCCCCGCGACCATATCCAGGAGTACTTCGCGCAGGATGACTGGCGCGTCTCCGACCGTCTCACTCTCAACATCGGTGCCCGCTGGACACTCCATTTCCCCTCAACCGAGAAGAACAACCAGGGCGCCGTCTTCAACCTCCAAACGCAGCAGCTGGACTACCTCGGCGTCAACGGCAACTCGAAGAGCGCGCGCGAGCTCCACTACACCAACGTCGCCCCGCGCGTCGGCTTCACCTACCTCATCACTCCGAAGACCGTCGTCCGTTCCGGCTTCGGGATCGTCTTCATCGATCAGTCCGGCATCACCACGCCCTTCACAGCCCCGCAGTTTCCCTTCATCCAGAACGTTCAGCAGAAGACCCAGGACAGCGTAAACTCGGCCTTCAAACTCTCCAACGGGCCGAGTGTCGCTGCCATCCCTTTTACCGCCGACGCCGGTCTCGGACAGAGCGTCTACACCGCCAACCGCACCGCCGGCTCAGGCTACGTACAGCAGTGGAACCTGGCCTTCCAGCGCGAGATAACGAACAATCTCTCGGTCGATATCGCCTACGTCGGTTCGCACATCGTTCACGTCGGCATTCCGGACTCGAACCTGAACCAACTCACCGCGGCCCAGCTCTCGCAGGGCTCCTCACTCCTGACGCAGGTCACGAACCCGTACTACGGCGCGCTCCCGACCTCCAGCTCCATCGGCGGGAGAACGGTCAGCAACGCCCAGCTGCTCAAGCCCTACCCGCGCTTCCAGAACGTCGCAACCTACCGGAATAACTCGGGCACGGCGAACTACAACGCCTTCGAAGCCAAGGTCGAGCAGCGCCTGAACCATGGCATCTACCTCCTCTTCGCCTACACCCATTCGAAGCTGATCGACGACGCGTCCTCGGTCTTCTCATCCACCGTCCTCTCCTCGCCCAACTCGAGCAGCCTGATCGCCGCAGATACCTTCCGCCCTTACCTCGAGCGCGACTCCTCGAACGGCGATATGCCGAACGTGACCTCCGCCAGTGCCATCTACGAGCTGCCCGCCGGCCGAGGCCATCGCTTCGCATCGAGCGGGGTAGGGAACTCGGTTCTCGGCGGATGGGCAGTCAACGCGATCATGTCGCTGCAGTCGGGAATGCCCGTCACCGTGACGCAGGCCACCAACAACAACGCCTTCGCGGGCTTCGCACTCCAGCGGCCAAACATCATCGGAAACACGGCCCTGGCCCCCGATCAGCGCACCCCGGGCCACTACTTCAACACCGCGGCCTTCGTGACGGCACCCCAGTTCGTCATCGGAAACGCCTCGCGCAACCCGGTCCGCGGCCCCGCCTACAGGGATCTCGATCTCGCCCTCGTAAAGCACACAAAGCTGCCCTTCCAGACCGATATGGAGTTCCGCGGAGAGGTCTTCGACGTCACCAACACCCCGGAGTTTGCCCAGCCCAACGGGAGCTTCGGCTCAGCGGCCTTCGGCAGCATCACCAGCACCACGACCGATCCGCGCGTCGTCCAGTTTGCCATTCGTCTCAGCAGATAAAGGGCCTGGCCGCCATCTGAACCTCCCCCGAGCCGCATCAGACACGGCAAGGAGATTCAGATGGCACAGCAACAATCACCGGTCTGGTTCATCACCGGATGCTCGACCGGCTTTGGCAAGGAGCTCGCAAAGCTCATCATCGGCCGCGGCTGGAACGTCGTCGTGACGGCACGGAAGCCCGAGCAACTCATGGACTTCAACGCCGAGAACAACGAAAATATCCTCGCACTCGAGCTGGACGTGACGAAGCCCGAGCAGGTCAAAGAGGCCGTCAAGCAGGCCGAAGCGACCTTTGGCAGGATCGACGTCCTCGTCAACAACGCGGGCTACGGCTATCTCGCAGCCATCGAAGAAGGCGAAGACGATCAGGTCCGCCAGATGTTCGAGGCCAACTTCTTCGGCCTCGTCGCCATGACGAACGCCGTCCTGCCGGGCATGCGCCAGCAGAAGAGTGGAACGATCGTGAACTTCTCCTCGATCGGCGGTCTCGCCAGCTTCGCAGCCACCGGCTACTACCACGCGACCAAGTACGCGGTCGAAGGGATGTCCGAGTCGCTCGCTCTTGAAGTCGCTCCCCTTAGCATCAAGGTCATCATCGTGGAGCCCGGTCCGTTCCGCACCGACTGGGCAGGCCGCTCGCTGCTCGAGTCGAAGACCGTTATCAAGGACTACGATTCCACCGCAGGCGAGCGCCGCCGCCAGAGTAAGGCCGGCAGCGGTAAGCAGGTCGGCGACCCGGTCCGCGCAGGCGAGGCTATCATCAAGGCCGTCGGCTCCGAAGCCCCACCCCTGCACCTGATCCTCGGCAAGCCGGCACTCGGAATCGCCCGCAAGAAGCTCGAGACCCTGAAGGCAAACTTTGACGCATGGGAAGAGACCACCCTGAGCGCAGACTTCCCCGAAGGCTCCTGAACAAAAGCGGGACCGAGCCGCCCGGCCCGGTCCCGCTGCTTACTTGGACTCCGTACCGAATGCCTTCTGGAAGAACGCCACCACCCGCTGGCGAGCATCGAATCCGTGCCACGGCTCGTTCGTCGGGTTCCCGTAGAGAGCATTGGCCAGCGGCCCATGGTTATCCCGTGGATACGTCACCAGATCGACCGCCACTCCAGCCTGCCGCAGCGCCCGGTACATCTCCTGCGACTGGCCAAGCGGATCCGTCGTATCACTCTCGCCCTGCAGCAGCAGGAACGGCGTCTTCGCCTTCGCAACGCCCGAGAGCGGACTCTGCCGCCACGCATCAGCCTGCCGCTCCCACGGCTTGCCAAAGTACCACCGGTCATACCAGGAACCGCTCTCCGTCCCGTACTCGCTGAACTGGTCGATCACCGGCGCACCGCTCACAATCGCCTTGAAGCGCGTCGTCTTCCCCTCGACAAACCCCGCCATCTCTCCGCCATAGCTGTATCCCATCAGCGCCAGCCGGTCCGGATCAATCGCCTCCGTCTTCAACACGAAATCGACCCCTGCCATCACGTCGCGATAGTCCCCACCGCCCAGGTCGTTCTTATTAGCCGCCGCAAACGCCGCACCCCGCCCCGTACTTCCACGAGGATTCGTGCGCAACACCGCCCAGCCATGCCCGAGCAGGAAGTCCGTGAACGCAGAGTAGCTGTCGAGGTACGCTCCCAGTGGCCCTCCATGAACCTCAACGATCAGCGGCACCTTGCGAGTCTTCGCCTCCTCCGGAAGATAGAGCAGGCCCTGCACCGTAAACTGGTCGCTCTTCCACTGGATCCTCTTCGGCGAAACCGGCATCAGGCCCGCCGGGGTAAGGGCAGGGAGCACCAGCGGATGAACCGCGTCCGTCAGCTTTGCACTGTAATAGAGCGCCTCAGGATGCCCTCCACTTGACCCTAGAAAGACCCATCCGTTCTGCTGATCGTTAGTGACGGCCGCCGAGACAGCCGCAACGGGCATGGACAACACCTGCGGACTCTTCGAGCCCTTGTCGAAGCGCATCACCGGCTCGTCAACCCCCTTCTCCACCAGTTCGACGAAGCCGCCGCCCGGCAGCGCGACCGGCTGTTGTCGCCCCATCGTTCCATCGAAGCCATCCGTGATGTTCCGTGTTGCCTTCGCCGACACCGTGTACTCGAAGAGGTCAGAGACCCCCGGCGGCGCGTCCTGCTTTGCCTGCGCGAGGTACAGGATGGAAAGGCCATCCGCCGACCAGCCCGCAGATTCAATCGTCGGCGGCAGATCAGTCAGCTTAGCCGGATGCTCAGGATCGCCCGTAGTAACAAGCCACGAGGTCATCGCCGGCCCCAGGTCGCTCAGGCCATTCTGCCCATCAGCCAACGCCACAAGCTTCGCAGAATCGGGACTCCATGCAACCCCGCGCACATCGGGCGTCACCGCAGAGAGAGTCATCTTCCCGCTGTCAATGTCGAGCAGATACAGCCGCGTTCCATGCGGATCATGATCGACCCACGCAGCATCCGCCTTCGCATCCTTCTGCTTCTTCTCTCCCGGCGTCTGCGGATCCTCCGCCAGCACCGCTGCCGTCTTTCCGCTCGGCGCGACTCGATACCCGGCAACATCAATCTCGATCGGTTCAGCCTTCTCCTCGACGACCTTCGCAGCCTTGTCGTCCGCAGCCTTGGCCGCAGGCGGAATCGCATTCGGCAGCTTTGACTCATCCACGACCGGAAGCACCTTCAGATCAAACGCCTTCGCCTCGCCGCCCGCCATCGGCAGACGATAGAGCGTCGTATGCTCTCCGCGATGCGCCGTAAACAGGATGCTCTGCCCGTCCGGCATCCACTCACCACGGCTCTCGCCACGCTTGTCGCCGTAAGGCGAATACGTAAGCTGCCGGGGCGCTCCGCCGGCTACATCAATCAGCCAGAGATGGCTCTTTCCACCATCGGCCGTCGACTCGGTGATCCGCACCAGGACCTGCTTGCCATCCGGCGACAGCCGCGGATCAGCTACGGACTGAAAGTGCCGCATCTGCTCGTTCGAAGGGAACCTGTCCTGGCAGGCACAGGTCAGGAATGCAGGCAACAAGGCAGAGACGCAGGCTGCACGAAGAACAAAGTTGGAAGGCATTGGACTAGCATAGCCGAACCGGCGTTCCCCTCCGTCGCCTACTCCGACCGGTCGACCGCGACCGCGAAGTTTAGAGGAGGCATAGGGCGCCCCGCCAATCTCCCAGCAGAGAGAGACCTGCTCGTCACCTTGGGCTTGACGACCACTTTGTCCAGAGGAAGATCGTGAAGGACCACCGTCAGCAGCGACCGATGAACACGGATCTGCCCGTCGTAGTCCACAAAGCCGAGCTTGCGGAAACGGTTCATAAAGAAACTGACCCTCGAGCGCGTCGTCCCAATCATCTCGGCCAACGTCTCCTGCGTAATCTTCGGCAGGATCGCATAGGACGCATCCGGCCCGTTGAACTCAGCCATCAGCAGAAGCACGCGCGCCAGCCTCTTCTCACTCGAGTTGAAGAGCTGATCGATCAGATCTGCCTGGGCGCGAACGCTGCGGGCGAGCACAAAGTTCAGGAAGAGATCCGAGAAGGTGTGCTCCTCGCGCAAAACACGCACCATCTCGTCCCGGTCGATCCGCAGGGCAGCACACGAGGTGATCGCCGTCGCGGTTAGGATGCGAAGCCCCGATGTACTCGCAAGCGACTCTTCACCGACAAAATCGCCGGCAGAGAGCAGGGAGATCGTTGCCTCCTTACCGCTGTGAGAGACCGCCGTAAGCTTTGCTCGACCGCTCTGTAGATAGAAGACCGAGTCTGCTGGACTACCTTGGGTGAAAAAAACATCCTTCGGCTTGACGATTACGATTCTGCGTCCTAATCCCGCCTTGGCCAGAAAAGTAGCTGGATCGAACGTGATGATCCGTGGCCCGTTCATGAAATTACCCCTTCCGAAACATCGCTCGCCCTCTCCGAAAGATTGGGAAAAGGAAAACTTTAGTTTGGAGTGATAGGAGGAGTTACTCAGTATCCCATTGTAGGATCAGTGCTTCACAGATCGAAATCTGGTCTGTTTTGACCACTCTCAGGAAAACGGTCAGTTCGAAATTATGTGTTGTACAAGACAATCATACGCCACGCCGGGCTTGGAGGCTTTGAATCCGGCAGATGGCGTGATTCGTCTAATGAATAAGTAGAAAGACGTCGATGAAATCAACGTCTTAAGTAGAACTTTGGAGATGTCATGGCTAGCACGAAAGTAGTACGGCGTACTTCAAAAGTACTCTTCGTAGTTTGCACCGTTGTCCTGGCAGTAGCTGGAACAAGCGCACGGTCACAGCAGGCGACGCGAAATCTGGCTGGCTCCATCACTGATCCGCACCATGAGCCGCTCAAGGGCGCCGTCGTGCAGCTTCACAACGACACCACAAAGTCCGTGATCTCCTACATCACCGGTCGCGACGGTCTCTACCGCTTCGAGCGCCTCGACGCAAACACCGACTACCACGTCTCAGCAGACTACAAAGGTCACCCGTCTCCTTCGAAGGGGGTCAGCCTCTACGACACCGCTCCGAACAAGGTCGTCGACCTCGTCATACCGCTCGACTAGCGCTACAGCAGCGCGTCAACCTCGTTCAGTCCGTCCTCGATGATGTCCAGCCCAAGCTTCAGCTGTGCTCGATCAATGATCAGCGGCGGGCATACCCAGAGCATGTTGAAGCGCATAAACGCATAGAGCCGCTTGGACTTCAGGTAAGCCCCCAGCTTGCCCATCGCAGGGCT
>CAZZZQ010000206.1:0-6481 GCA_964658405.1 uncultured Sphingomonas sp. | reverse complement strand
CCTGAGCCATCCTGATCGATGATGACGAGACGGCGGTCCGAGGTCTGCGCGATCGTCGAAACCGGCAGGCAGGCGATCGAAGACAGCACGCCAAGAAGAAGAGCGGAGAGGGTTTGCTTCATGGGTGTCCCCAGACTACCAGCCACCGCACCATGCTAAACAGCCCGAATGTGTACACTTGCGTAGTGTTTTCCTCCATGCAGCAGAGCCTCAGCCCGGTGGTCTTCGTTGCGCTCTTCGGGCTGATTCTAGGGATGCGCCACTCAACCGACCCGGACCACGTCGTAGCCGTCTCGACCATCGTCTGCCGGCAGCGCAGCATTCGCCAGGCTGCCGTGATCGGTGGACTCTGGGGTCTAGGCCATACGCTGACGATCGTTGCCGTCGGCAGCCTCATCATCATGTTCGGCGTGGTCATCCCGCCTCGGCTTGGGCTGTCGATGGAGTTCACCGTCGCGATCATGCTGATTCTGCTCGGTCTTCTCAACTTGACCGGGGTCATGCAGCGCATCACGAGCCGTTTCACCCACACGCATCCTCCAGCCTCCGAGCCTGATCTCTCCAGCCCCGCACCGGCCCGGCTGGGGTACTATCAGGCCGTCCGCCCGCTTTTCATCGGGATCGTCCATGGTCTAGCGGGTTCTGCCGCGGTCGCGCTGCTTGTACTCTCGACGATCCGCAATCCACGTTGGGCGATGCTCTACCTGTTGATCTTCGGCGCGGGAACGATGCTTGGAATGATGTTCATGACGATGGCAATGGCTGTCCCGCTGGCGTATTCAGGGAATCGTTTCGGCAAACTGAGCCACTACCTAGGAATCGCCTCGGGGCTGGTCAGCGTCTGCTTCGGATCCTTCCTGGTCTACCAGCTGGGTTTCGTAGGCGGCCTCTTCACCAGCCATCCGCAATGGACGCCCCACTAAGCAGTACTCACGCGCAGCGTCGAAAACCCCACGAAGTGGCGCCCGCCCGGCGCAAGGGCGCTCCTGCCTCTAAGCCTTCATATCCGCGCCCTTGGCCTCCTTGCCAAGGAATGCGATCCCAGCCACCAGCAGCGCCACCACGAACACCGTAATCGACAGCACCATCCTGAAGTTTCCGCCAAACTTCGATGCCGCGAGCCTCGCCTGCAGCACGCTGTTACGCGAGGAGAGCAGGTTGCCAAGCTGATACGCCAGTCCCGGAAAGGTCCCGCGCACCGCTGCCGGCGACAGCTCGTTGAGGTGTGCGGGCACGACGCCCCACGCTCCCTGGATCATGAACTGCATCAGGAACGCGCCGATCGAGATCATGACGATCGTATGCGACCAGGCCCACAGCGGAATCAGCGGGATCGCCAGCAGCGACGCGAGCAGGATCGCCTTGCGCCGGCCCAGCCTCTCCGACCATGCGCCAAAGCAGATGCCGCCCAGCAGCGCGCCGACGTTGCCGACGCTTGTAATCAGCCCGGTCGCGCGCGGCCCGAAGGCGTGGTTCTTCTCGAGGAAGGTCGGGTAGAGATCCTGCGAGCCATGGCTGAACGAGGTAAAGGCAGTCATCAGGATGACCAGGAAGAGGAAGGTCGGGGCATAGCTGCGCAGGTTCACCCAGATCGACGGCTTCGCCACAGCAGGCAGCGCGGCGGCCAGTTCGTTGAGCCGCTGCGTCTCCAGCCACGCCGGTGACTCCGCCACCTTCGACCGGATGTACAGCACAAGGAACGCCGGAACCGCTCCGATCATGAACATCCCCCGCCAGCCGACGTACGGGAAGACCAGCGCGTAGACGATCCCGGCGATCAGGTTTCCGACGACATAGCCCTCCTGCAGCAGGCCGGAGAAGAAGCCGCGGCCCTCTGCCGGCAGCGTCTCGAAGGCGAGCGCCGCACCCACGCCCCACTCGCCGCCCATGGCGATCCCGAAGAGTGCGCGGAAGAGCAGCAGCATCTTCAGCGACGGTGCAAAGGCCGAGGCGAGCTCGAAGACGGAATAACAGATGATGTTGATCATCAGCGTCGGGCGGCGGCCGTACCGGTCGGCCATTCTGCCGAAGATGAAAGCTCCCACTGGCCGCATCGCCAGCGTCAGGAAGAGAGCCTCCGTCACCTGCGTGACCTGCGCGTGGAAGTCCTTTGCGATCGCGCTGACACAGAACACAAGAATGAAGTAGTCGAAGGCATCCAGAGACCAGCCCAGAAAGCAGGCGATGAAGGCGTTGCGCTGCGAGGACGTCAGACGACGGATCTGTTCTGTGAAGGTCATTCAGTGGTCTCCGGTCTGTCTAAGCTACACCACGGCAGGGAGCTTCGGCCCCGCAGCATTCACGCTGCTGTCATCCACCGGCGTGCGGCCAGTGGGACGATGGAGTCTCAGGCAGGCCGGTCCCCGTCCAACGTGCATACGCCCTGCTGCTCGACCTCAAGGAGAACCAATGCTTTCGAAGTATCGCTACCCTGCCGCTCTTCTCGCCGGCGTACTCTCTGCCACCGGCAGCCTCCTTGCCCAGACCGCATCGGACGCCACGATCCGGATCAACCAGATCCAGGTAATCGGCTCGCACAACAGCTATCACGCGGGTATCGCGCCCAATGAGTCGAAGATCTGGCAGGCGAAGTATCCCGACGCCTATCGCAGCCTGGAGTACACGCATCCTCCGCTGCCGCAGCAGTTCGATGAGGGCGTTCGCCAGATCGAGCTCGACGTCTATGCGGATACGAAGGGTGGCCGCTACGCTCATCCCTCCGGCCCGGCAACCGCAGCTGCAGCGGGGCTTCCGGCAGATCCGCCGTTCGACCCCAATGGCCTGATGGCGAAGCCCGGCTTCAAGGTGATGCACGTCCAGGATGTGGACTACAGGAGCACCTGCCAGCCCTTCACCAGCTGCCTGGCGGAGGTTCGGCATTGGTCGCAGGCGCATCCCGGCCACATCCCGATCTTCATCCTCGTCGAGACCAAACAGGGCACATCAAAGCGCATGAACCTTACCGAGCCGGAGCCGTTTACCTCCGCCACCTTCGACGCGCTCGACGCCGAGATCCGCTCCGTCTTCTCGCCGAAGGAGATGATCACGCCGGATGATGTGCGCGGCAACTACGCGACCCTGAACGAGGCCGTCCTCGCACAGAACTGGCCGACGCTGGCGAGCGCGCGCGGCAAGGTCATCTTCCTGATGGACCAGAAGCCTGTCGGCCCGGTCTACCTCGAGGGGCATCCCGCACTGCGCGGTCGCGTTATCTTCACAAACGCAGAGCCGGGCCAGCCGGATGCAGCCTTCGTCGAGCGTAACGATGGTCCGGTCGACGACATCAACGCGCTTGTTCGTAAGGGCTACCTGATCCGGACCCGTACCGACGGCGATACCAAGGAAGCACGCACCAACGACGTCTCCCGCCGCAACGCAATGATGGCCAGCGGAGCGCAGATGCTGAGCACGGACTATCCAGCCGGAGAGCCGGCGAAGTGGCCGGGGGCGTATGTGGTTGGGTTGCCGGATGGGCTTGATGCGCGGTGCAACCCGGTCGATGCTCCGACCGGGTGTTCTTCGTCTGCGATTGGAAAGCCGACCAGGTAAAGCGAAGGGCGCCCTGCCGCCGGGCGGGCGCCACTTCGTGGGGTTTTGGACGCTTCGCGTGTATGTAACTGGAAGTGGCTGCTTACGCAGGCCACTTCCAGTTACGAATCTCCGGCCGGTCGATCCCGTTCTCGTGTGCGTAGTTGATGCTGTCGATGATCTCCTGCTTCAACAGCTCCTTCGTATGAGCACCCGTCGCCTGGAGGAATGGCACCCGATCAATCACGTCAATCGCCTGGCTGAACCGATCGACCTGGTTCAGAATCGAAAGCTCAAGCGGCGTGTTGATGTTGCCCTTCTCCTTGTAGCCGCGCACATGGAAGTTCGCATGGTTATGCCGCTTGTACGTCAGCTTATGGATCAGCGACGGATACGCGTGGAAGTTGAAGATCACCGGCTTGTCCGTCGTGAAGAGGCTGTCAAAGTCGCGCTCCGACAGACCATGCGGATGTTCGGTCTCGGGCATCAGCCGGAAGAGATCGACGACGTTGATGAAGCGGATCTTCAGCGTCGGAAAGTGTTCGCGCAGGATGGCGACCGCCGCCAGTGATTCCGAGGTCGGAATGTCACCCGCGCAGGCCATGACTACATCCGGCTCGACACCTTTGTCGCTGCTCGCCCAATCCCAGATCCCGATCCCCTTGGTGCAGTGAATCACGGCAGAGTCCATGCCGAGATACTGCAGATGGGCCGCCTTGTCCGCAACGATCACGTTGATGTAGTTCTCGCTGCGCAGGCAGTGATCGCCGACGCTGAGCAGGCAGTTCGCATCCGGCGGAAGATAGATGCGCGTCACCTCCGGACTTTTATTCGTTACGATGTCGAGGAAGCCCGGATCCTGGTGGGTGAAGCCGTTGTGATCCTGCCGCCAGACGAGCGACGTGATCAGCAGGTTGATCGAGGAGATCGACGCCCTCCACCGCAGCTCCAGCTTGCTCTTTTCAAGCCACTTGGCGTGCTGGTTGAACATCGAGTCGATGATGTGAATGAAGGCCTCGTAGGACGAGAAGAAACCGTGCCGCCCGGTCAGCACGTAGCCCTCAAACCAGCCCTCAAGGGTGTGCTCCGAGAGCATCTCCATCACGCGGCCTTCGGTCGACAGCTCACTTCCGTCGAGATCCTCGGGGAGCTCCTTCGCCATCCACGTCTTCTTGCTGGCCTCGTAGATGACCTGCAGCTTGTTCGAAGCGGTCTCGTCCGGACCAAATACGCGGAAGCTGGTCATGTTCTTCCGCATCACGTCGCGGAGAAAATGCGCGAGCGTGTCGGTGGAGGAGACCTCAACCTGGCCGGGCTTGTCAATCTTCAGGGCGTAGTCCTCGAAGATCGGCATGTCGAGCGGCTTGCGCAGCAGACCGCCGTTAGCATGCGGGTTGGCGGTGATCCGCCGCGTTCCGGTGGGAGCCATCTCCTGCAGCTCAGGCCGCAGGGTGCCGTTCTCGTCGAAGAGCTCCTCCGGCTTGTAGCTGCGCAGCCACTCTTCAAGCTGGGCAAACTGGGTCGGATTCGTGGTGACGTCGAGCAGAGGGATCTGGTGTGCGCGCCAGAAGCCCTCGACCTTGTGCCCGTCGACCTCCTTCGGCCCGGTCCAGCCCTTGGGCGAGCGAAGGATGACCATGGGCCAGCGCGGCCGCTCGGTGGATCCGGTCTCGCGGGCGTGCTTCTGGATCGCTCGGATCTCGAGTACGCACTGCTCGAGCACGGTCGCCATCTGCTCATGCATCAGCATCGGGTCGCTGCCTTCGACGAGGTACGGCTTCCAGCCATATCCCATGAAGAGAGCGTCCAGCTCCTCGGGCGAGATGCGCGCGAGGATGGTCGGGTTGGCGATCTTGTACCCGTTCAGGTGCAGGATTGGCAGTACGGCGCCGTCGCGGATCGGGTTGAGGAACTTGTTCGAGTGCCAGCTGGTGGCGAGTGGGCCGGTCTCGGCCTCACCATCGCCGACAACGACCGTGACGATCAGGTCTGGATTATCAAAGGCCGCGCCGAAGCCGTGCGAGATGCTGTAGCCCAGCTCGCCGCCCTCGTGGATGGAGCCCGGCGTCTCTGGCGTGCAGTGCGAGCCGATGCCGCCGGGAAACGAAAACTGCTTGAAGAACTTCAGCATGCCCGCTTCGTCGCGGCTCTTGTCCGGGTAGACCTCGGAGTAGACGCCTTCGAGGTAGCTGTTCGAGAGCGTGGCGGGCGCGCCGTGACCGGGGCCAGAGAGGTAGATCAGGTCGAGATCGTACTTCTTGATCAGCCGGTTCAGGTGGACCCACGTGAAGCTCTGACCCGGATCCGAGCCCCAGTGGCCGAGCAGGCGGTTCTTGATGTGTTCGACCTTCAGCGGCTCGCGCAGCAGGGGATTGGCGCGAAGGTAGAGCATGCCTGCGCAGAGATAGTTGCAGGCTCGCCAGTAGGCGTTGATGCGGCGCAGTTCCTCATTGGCGAGCGTTGGAGTTTTGGTGATGTCGGAGGCGGTGATGGCCATTGGGTGCTCCTTATGGGGCGACGACGGTTCGTGAGTGTCGTTAATGGCTTACGATCGCTGCGGGACAGCCTGGGAGAGCCGTGCCACATGCTGCGCGATCATACGATCTTCCTGGGCCGGAACCACGTAAACAGCCGTGGTGGACGAAGGCGTGCTGATAAGTCGGAGCCCGGTCTTTTTTTCGGTGTTCAGCGCTGCATCGAGGGTGAAGCCTAACGGCTCCAGGGGCGCCAGGATCTCTGTTCGGGAGGCCGCATCGTGTTCTCCGATTCCGCCGGTGAAGACAATCGCATCCAGGCCGCCGAGGAGAGCAAGATACCCTCCAAGGGTTTTCGTCACGGTGCGTGTAAAGATCCTCAGGGCCAGTGTAGCCCTCTCGTCCGAGCCAGCGGCCGCCTCGCGGACCGCACGCATGTCGCCGCCGGGCTTGCCGGAGAGTGCAGCAAGGCCGGAGTT
>CAZZZQ010000205.1:0-6490 GCA_964658405.1 uncultured Sphingomonas sp. | reverse complement strand
GTGCGCTGGATAGCTGAGGAGATAGAAGCATGCTGGAGTAGCAGGGTCAGCGCTCGTGAACTGGACGTCGCGACTGCCGCGGCCTGCGTAGAGGCAGTCCAGCTTGCCGAGTTCGAAGCTGGTGCCATCGACGACTACGGTGCCCGCGCCGCCTACGTTCAGGATGCCGAGTTCGCGTCGCTCCAGGAAGTACTCCGCGCGGAGCTCGGGCGCAGTCTGAAGGATGAGGGCGTCTGTGGTCGGGACGGCCGAGCCGATGACGGTACGGTCGAGGTCGACGTACGCGAATTCAATCGCTCCCGGCTTGAACAGGCCTTCCAGCAGGAAGGTCTCGCGGCGCTCAGCTGTGGTCATGCGGCTGTACCGCACTGCATCGGCCATTTGATAGAGCTTCATGTCACTCTCCGAATCGGTGCACTTCGTGTGCCCAGTATAGGTGCGCCGTGTCTATTGTGCGGGGGCGGCAACCTTGATGACGTAGTAGGTGAAGGTCTTGCCCGGCGCGACCACGGTTTGGTGCGGAACCGTGGGCGAGATGTGCATGACGTCGCCTTTTTTGATGAGGTGGGGTGTTCCGCCCTCCACGCGACTGCCGCGCGTCTCGCCGGGTGCGGTCTCCTTTGCGTCAACAACGGTTCCGCCTGTCAGTACGGTCGCTTCGCCATCTTCGACGATAAAGAAGTCGTTGAAGGCCGCATGCACCTCGGCTCCGCCCGGCTTTGTGCGAACAGTGAGCATGGTGAGGTGGCCGGGATACTTTTCGAGGGTTACGGTGGCACTTCCGGCAGGGCTCTTCCGGGCCTCCGCGAGCAGCGTCTTCGCCTGCTCTTTGATCTGCGCATCGGTCCGGACGTCGACCGGATTATCTACGCCCGGCGCGGTCTGCGCCACCATCGCCGCCGTCATCATCGTAGCCGCTAAGACTGAGAATCCAAGTCGCATGAAACCTCCACAGACCCCAACCATACGAATCCGGCCGGTGGTCGTCAACGGTGGTGCTGTTTGCCCGTCCGCAGATCGCAGGGTACAGTGGCTTCATCATGACAAAGCTACCGATGAGTGTCCTCGATCTATTTCGGCTCGACAATAAAGTTGCACTGGTGACCGGCTCCGCCAGCGGGCTGGGGGCGGCGATCGCGACTGCCCTTTCGCAGGCGGGCGCGACAGTGGCCTGTCATGGCAATCGGCGGCCTGCTACCGAGACTGCGGAGGCGATCACTGCGTCCGGTGGGACCTCGGCAGCCTTCAGCGCGGACCTTTCTTCGACGACGGGAGCGGAGGAGTTGTTTCAGCAGGTTCGCGAGCGGTTCGGGCGGGTCGACATCCTGATCAATAACGCCGGAACGATCCATCGCGCGGCGGCGGAGGAAACGTTACTGGAGGACTGGCAGCGCATTCTCCAGGTCAACCTCACGAGTGTCTTTCAGCTTTCGCAGCTCGTGGCGAAGGATCTGATCGCTCGCGAGTCGCCAGGAAAGATCGTGAACATCGCCTCGCTGCTAAGCTTCCAGGGCGGTATCCGCGTGCCATCCTATGCCGCTTCGAAGGGTGGCGTGGCACAGCTTACCAAGGCGCTGGCGAATGAGTGGGCTCCGAAGGGGATCCAGGTCAATGCGATTGCGCCGGGTTATTTTCGAACGGAGAACACCTCTGCGCTGCAGGCTGATGAGATTCGCAACCGGCAGATTCTGGAGCGGATTCCGGCCAATCGGTGGGGTGATCCGCAGGATCTTGCCGGCGCTGCTGTCTTTCTCAGCTCGCGTGCAAGTGAGTATGTAACCGGCACTGTCATAACGGTTGATGGTGGCTGGATGGGGCGCTAAAGGTTCTTCGGACAGAGAAAAGCGTCGCTCCCCTGTCCGGGCAGCGACGCTTTGGTGTTTGCAGTTGAGTTATTGAACGGTAAGGGTGATCGTCTGCGTGTGCGTCAACGTGCCGCTGGTCGCAGTGACGGTGTAGACGTAAGTGCCTGCAGGCGTTCCACCCAGGTTCGGTTTCGGGCTGTCTGCACAGCCGCCCAGCACGCTCAACATGGCGACTCCTGCGATCAGAATGGCAAGGCCTCGACGCATGCGAACTACGGCGCGAAGACGCTTCGATGGCATCAGCAGCAGGCCCCCGAATGAAAGCAATGCGAGCGAGAGAGTGAGAAGCGTGAATCGTCCCACTGGCCAAACGGCTATGCTGGCAGCGGAGGTGCGTGAGGTTGTGGTGAAGGTGGCAGTCTGGGTTGAAGCGGCTGCCCCGAGGGCGAACGACGCGGGGACTGAGCACGTTACACCGGTCGGCGCACTGACTGAGGTGCAGCTGAGTGCGACCGTCCCGGTGAAGGTGTTGAGCGGGGTGTAGACCAGGTTGACCGTCGCCGCATTTCCAGCGACGACCGTCGTAGAGGTTGTCGTGGAGCCGGTGCTGTCGGCCACCGAGAAGTCCGGCGTGAGGCCGGTACCCGTGAGCGAGGCACGCAGCGTTGTGGCGTTGGTGCCGGTCGTGGCGACGGTCAGCGTACCGGTACGAGCGCCCGCCACCGTCGGCTTGAAGAGGATCGTGACGGCGCAGCTTCCGGCTGCGGGGATCGACGTGCCGCAGGTGTTGGTCTGCGAGAAGTCACCCGTGACGGCGACCGAGCCGACGGTGGTTGCGAGGGTCGAGGTATTGAGGACGGTAATGACCTTTGCTGATGAGGTTGCGCCGATTGCGACCGAACCGAAGTCTTGGGTCGATGCCGAGAGCGTCGGGAGGACGGCAGCGTTTCCGGTGCCTGCAAGGATGCGGGCAAAGGTTGAGCCCGAGACGTTCGTGGTGAAGGTCAGCGTGCCGGGGCGGCTGCCCGTGGTGGTTGGCGTAAAGACGATGTTGGCGTTGCAGGAGGAGCTGATCGCGAGTGTGCCGACGCAGGTCGTCGTAACCGCGTAGTCGCCCGTGGTCGCCACGGAGGAGATGGTGATCGGTCCATCGCCGGTATTCGTGAAGGTGAAGACCTGTCCGGTGGACGGAACGTTGACGAGACTTGTGAAGGCGGCGGCAGTCGCCGGGGTCAGCGTCGCGCTGAGGACAGGGGTTGGGAGAACGAAGTACCCGACGGCGACATCATGGTCAGAATTACGCGCCGGGGTGGTCGCATCGTTGTAGGCGGTCGCCGGGAAGTCGGCGTTCATGTGGGAGTAGACGAGGTGAGCTCCCGCCGAAGCGAGGTCCGAGGTCACGACCATGTGATCGAGGATCTGGGCGCTGCCATCCTCCTGGTAGGAGTACCGCTGATTGGCGGGCAGGAGGAGGGCCAAATCGACGAGGGAGGGGGTGACGAGGCCGGCAACTCCGGGCTGGACCACCTGCGAGGCGGGCAGGACGTTGACGTTGGTATAGGTACCGAGGGTGTCGGTATAACCATCCGAGAACTCGAAGGCGTTGAAGTCGCCGCCCGAGATGACGTGCTGACCGGCTGCCTGCAGGGTCTGGATGTACTTCGCGATGTCCTCAGCCTGCAGCTCTTTCTTCTGCCGGGTGGAGGTCGACGTTGTGCTGTTGATTCCGGAGAGCGCCTTCATGTGATTTGCGATGACGGTGACCGGGTAGTCCTTCGCTCCTGCTCGCTTCAGCCCTGCGTTGAGCACGAGCCACGGGCGGTCGTTGAGGGTGATGGGGTTGGTGCTGGTCGAAGGGGTGAAGGATTCGTTCTGGCCGAACTGGGTCACCTTGAGCGCATTGACGGTGTTCTTCACCAGAAAGCCGACCGAGATGCCGGTGCCGTCCTGGGTGAAGTAGGCCGAGTTGTCGGTGCTATAGGCGGTGTAGAGGTTGGGAACGCCAGCATCCGTGTTGACCTGCGCGGCCATTGCGTTCGCGACCGACTGGTTCTCAACCTCTTCGAGCGTGATGATGTCGGGCAGGTTCAGGACGTTGCGGACCGCGAGCGAGAACTTTTGCAACCGCTGGGTGAAGGCAGCGGGCGTCACGTCAACGGCAGAGGAGGTGTAGGTCTGACCCGTCGAGGTTGTACCGGTGTTTCCGTTGTAGCCGGTGACTCCAGCGGGAACATAGTAGAGGTCGTCGGAGGGGGTCTGTGCCGGGTTGTAGAAGCGCTCCACGTTATAGGAGGCGACGACGAACTCATTCGCGGCGGGGAGCGGAACGGGTTGTACGGTCATACCGGCAACGACGTTTGATCGGTTGTAGCTGGCGTCCAGGATCAGCCGGCTGGGGTCGTAATAGGTGTCTGACGAGAAGGTAAAGTCGAGGACGCCGGTGACGTTGGACAGGACTGCACCGGTCGAGAGCTCAATCGAGGTTCCGCCGGAGAGGTCTGTGTCTACGAGGATGCGCTCCGGGTTGTCGTCGAAGGTGGCCACGTTGGCTGAGAGGTTCGGGACGGCGGGGTCGCGCAGGTCGATGCCGGGCTCGCGGAAGGGCCGTGCGGTGCCGGTGATGACGGCAAAGAAGTAGCCGGTCGAAGTCGCCTTCTCAGCGGCCTCGTTCGCCGAGCTGATGGAGCCGGTCGTTCCGGAGACGGCGGTAAGCGAACCGATCGAGACGCGCATGCCCTCGTAGGGGGTCAGCTGGTAGAGGCCGCCGGTCGGCGTGAGGTTCGACATCGTGAGGGTGATCGGGGTCGGCAGGTTTGCAGCTGTCCCGGCGCTGATCAGAGTGACTGTGGGCGACGTGATCTCGGTCGCGGGGGTATGGCTTGCGGTCGTTGCCGGGTACGTCTGGACCGTACCGGTGACAGAGACGTAGTTGCCCAGCGCGACCGTCGCGGCAGAGGGCGCGGTGCTGGTGAAGACCTCGATGCCCTCGGGCGTCAGGGCATTTGAATCGGCATCAGCATCCCTGGACTGAATAAAAAAGGCGTTCGACAGGATGGAGGTGACGACGCCCGTGGTGGTGACCTGCTGGCCTGCGTAGGGGGAGACGGTAGAGGCCGTGGTCGACTTGACGCCCTGGATTGCATGAATCGAGATGGCGGTCGGCGTCACGGGTACGGACGGTGAGCCGGAGTTACGCGGGGACGGAGCGGCTGCGGTAAAGTCGAGCGCGTTATTGACGAGGTCGGTGTTGACCGCGGTGCGGAGGTCGGCAGTCGTGTTCGAAGGTGCGGGTGCGGGGCCGGTCCCCTCGAAGCAGTTGGCCGTTGAGCCGAAGCCGATCAGGTCCACGTACGCCGTGGCAGCGGGACAAGCGACGGTCAGTGCAGCGGTGCCGTTCACGATGGCGACCTTGCCGGCGGTCGCGGAGAAATTCAGCTGGTTGCCGGTTGATCCATTAGCCGTGATCACGAAGTCGGCAGTGACGGGGAGCGGCTTGTTGGTCACGGTGGTGCCGGCGGCGGCCTGGACGAGGTAGAACTGGCCGGGCGCTACCGATGCATTGCTGGGAAACGGAACCGAGTTCCAGGCTGCGCTGGTGGCGGCGGCGTACTGGATGGAGAGGCCGCTGAGGCTGATCGTGTTCGCGGTCGGGTTGTAGAGCTCCAGAAAGTCATTTGTATAGGGGGCTCCCGTATTGCCGCCGCCGCCGTACATCTGGGAGATTACAAGGCGCGTCTGCGCTGACGCACTTGCAGAACACACGGAGCACAGGATAAGAGACAGCACGGCAGAGAGACGGCGGAGATGCAGCGACACGTTCATAACGACCTCGGAAAATGGGTAGACACAGGTTCAGCAAAAGATCTTCAACTTTGTAAACGTTGGACTCATTAGGTTTAGCAGAATCAAGGCGGGGAGGCTACGGCGATTCTATGAATTTTCGGGAAAGGTTGACGCTTGGCGTCGGAGCGCTTCAGGAGTACGCGCGACTTATCTGACCAGTCAATGTAAAGCCAAGGCAACTCTTGAAGGGAGTGAACGCCTCATAGACCTCGTGCAGTTTCAACTACATAAGGAGATTTGTCATGAACAACAGCACCCTTCGGATCCTTACATTAGCTGTGGCAGCAGGATGCACCTTCGGCACGACGTTTGCCCAGGACACAAAATCCGCTGACAAGACCTTCCTCGCCGACTCGGCTCAGGACTCTCTCGCCGAGATCAACTTCGCAAAGCTCGCCCTGCAGAAGAGCCAGGATAAGAACATCCGCGAGTTCGCGACCAAGATGATCAAGGATCACGAGATGCTCGTGAATAGCATGAAGCCGTTCGCCGCCAAGCTCAACGCGAAGGTGCCCAGCGGCCCGCCGTTGATGGATCACGTGAAGTATGAAGAGCTGAAGTTGAAGTCTGGAACCGACTTCGACCGTGCCTATGTGGAGTTGATGGTGAAGGATCACCATGACGACCTGAAAAAGTTCATGGACGAAGAGAACTCGACCGGCGACCCATCCCTGAAGGCCGCTGTGGCCAAGGGTACTACTGTCATCAAGAAGCATACGCAGATGATCGACGACATCGCGCACATGGGCGGCATCCAGACCCCTCCGATGCCCACAGAGTAAGTGCATTCAGGACGTGTGTTCAAACGGAGGAGCCTTCAAGGTTCCTCCGTTTTGTTTGGT